>JAWWAN010000331.1:0-4981 GCA_033721675.1 Rhodothermales bacterium
CGACGATCTCGACGAGGTCGCGCTCCAGGTTCAGGCCGGTGAACTGCATGCCGTGCTCCAGCAGCTTGTAGCGCAGCACGTTGTTGAGCTCGTAGCGGTGGCGGTGGCGCTCCTGCACGTCCGTCTCGCCGTAGATGGCGCGGACGCGCGAGCCCTCGGTGAGGAAGCAGTCGTAGGAGCCGAGCCGCATCGTGCCGCCCTTGTCGGTGATCCGCTTCTGCTCCTCCATGATGTCGATCACCGGGTGCGCCGTGGCCGCGTCGAACTCGGTCGAGTGGGCGTCTTTCCAGCCGCAGACGTGGCGGGCGAACTCGACGACGGCGCACTGCATCCCGAGGCAGATGCCGAAGAACGGGAGGTCGTTCTCGCGGGCGTAGCGGACGGCCGCGATCTTGCCCTCGATGCCGCGCTCGCCGAAGCCCGGCGCCACCAGCACGCCGGCCACGTCGCCCAGCAGCTCCTCGACGTTCTCGTCCGTGAGGTCGTCCGAGAGCACGTACTTGGTCTCCACCTGCACGCCGTTCTCGACGCCGGCCAGCATGAGGCTCTCGGAGATGGATTTGTAGGCGTCCTGATGCTCCACGTACTTGCCCACGAGCGCCACCCGCACCGTGGCCTCGGGGTTCTTGAGGCGTTTCAGGAAGTCGATCCAGGCGTCCAGCTCGGGGTCCGCCTCGGCGGCGGCGTCCAGGTGGAGGCGTTCGAGGACGATGTCGTCGAGGTGCTGCTCGCGGAGCAGGAGGGGGACTTCGTAGATGGTCTCGGCGTCGAGCGAGGCGATGACGGCGCGGGGCTCGACGTTCGTGAAGAGCGCGATCTTGCGGCGCAGGTCGGCGTCGAGCGGGCGGTCCGCGCGGCAGACGAGCACGTCCGGCTGGAGCCCGTAGGAGAGGAGCGTCTTGACCGAATGCTGGGTGGGCTTCGTCTTGAGCTCGCCGGCGGCGGCCAGGTAGGGCACGAGCGTCAGGTGGACGATGAGGGCGTTGCGGTGGCCGAGCTCGTAGCGGAGCTGGCGGATGGCCTCCAGGTAGGGCTGGCTCTCGATGTCGCCCACGGTCCCGCCGATCTCGGTGATGACGACGTCGTACTCGCCGGTCTCGCCGAGCTTCTGCATCCAGTGCTTGATCTCGTCGATGATGTGGGGGACGACCTGCACGGTCTTGCCCAGGTACGCCCCGGCGCGCTCCTTCGTGATGACTTCGAGGTAGACGCGGCCCGTGGTGACGTTGTTGGCCTGGCTCGTCGAGCGGCCCAGGAAGCGCTCGTAGTGGCCGAGGTCGAGGTCCGTCTCGGCGCCGTCGTCGGTGACGTAGACCTCCCCGTGCTCGTACGGGTTCATCGTCCCCGGATCGACGTTGATGTAGGGGTCGAACTTCTGGATCGTCACGCGCAGCCCGCGCGCTTCGAGCAGGCGCCCGAGCGACGCGCAGACGATGCCTTTGCCGAGGGAAGACGTCACGCCGCCGGTGACGAAGATGTACTTGGTCTGCACGGATCCAGGGGCCTGTGATTACGAGGGAGAGCGCCGTCTACAGAAAGCCCCGGCGCCCGCAAACGTTTCGCCCCGGTGGGAGGGAGGGCGCAAAGAAACAGCGAAGGCGGGCCGCGCCGGGCAGGCACGCGTGCGGAGAGGTGCCCGCTGAAAATACGGATTTCGGGGGGGAATAGGGAAGCGGAAATCGGGAACAGGAGGAGGAACCCCCGAAAGCGGAACGCCGGAAGTCCCCCACCCCTAGTGCCCCGGTCCCTGCTTTTCCGCCCCGTAGCGGAGGAGCGTCACGGCGGGCGTCCCCTCGGCGGGGACGGTGACGATGAAGAGCGCGTCGTACTCGGCGTCGTCCAGATCCTCGTAGCGCGCCGCGCCGACGAGGGCGTTGAGCAGCATCGGGACGGTGTTGGAATGGCCGGCGACGAGCACCTGCTGGCCCCGGTGCGCGCCGAGCAGCCGCCCGGCCAGCGCCGGCCCCTGCTCGGCGTACAGCGTCACCTCGTGGCCGAGCGCCTCGGCCAGCGGCGCGGCGGTGCCGCGCGTCCGCCGGAAGTCCGTCGCGTAGACGGCGTCGATGCCGGCGTCGGCGAGCATGCGGGCGAGGAGGGCGGCCCGCGCCTCGCCCTCGGGCGTCAGCGAGGGGTCGCGCGGGTCGTCCGTGGCTTTCTCGGCGTGGCGGACGAGGAAGATCGTCGTCGGCTCTGCCTGCGCTTTCGTCTGTGCGGCGGCGGGCAGGGCCAGACCGCAGAGGAGCACCGGGAGGAGGAGCGAGCGTACGCAGCGGCGGGGCATGATGGTCAGGGGCGTTCGTTGGGAGAGGAGGGCCCGGCGGGGGCGTCGATCTTCCGCGCGATGACGAGCAGGCCGGTGCCCTCGGCGTTGTCGTGCTGTAGATCGAGCGCGTTGAGCACCAGCCCGGCCGGGAGGGCGAAGAGGTAGTAGAGCGGCAGCAGGACGAGGAACGCCCACGTGGCGCCGAGGAGCCGGATGGGCCGCTGGATGAGCAGGCGCCACGCCGCCGACCCGTACGGCCCGTACGTGTAGAGCGTCTTCACGGGCTCCAGCCCGGCCTCGCGCAGCTTGCCCTCCAGCTCGTCCCGGCCGTACCCGTCGCGCACGTGCTCCTCGATGAAGCTCGTGTCGCCCTCGCCCTCCACGCCGGATCCGCCCCGGTCCGAGGGGGTGTTGACGAGCACCATCCCGCCGGGCCGCAGCACGCGGGCGAAGTTGCGAAACACGGCGCGGTCATCCTCGATGTGCTCCATGACGTCCACGGAGAGGATGAAGTCGAACGGGCCGGGGGTGTGGAGCTGCGTCAGGTCGTCCTCAGCGAGCGTCACCTGCGCGCCCTGCGGCGTCCGGTCGAGGAAGCGGCGGGCGTTGGCGAGGTAGTCGTCCTTCACGTCCACCGCCACCACCTCGGCACGGGGGAACGCGCGGGCGATGAAATAGGCGTACTGCCCGAAGCCGGTGCCGGCGTCGAGCACGCGGAGGCGGCCGGGCATCGCCGCGAGCAGCCGCCGCACCTCGCGGCGCACGTACCAGGCCCGCAGGAAGAGCAGGTTCAGCAGCCCGTAGAAGAGCTTCTGCAAGACGGGCTGCCGGCTGAAGAACGCGCCCAGACGGTCTTTGATGGGGTCGTAAAACATGGAGGGGAAGATAGCGAATGGGGAGAGGAAAGGGGGGGATGGGGTTCTGGCATCGGGCGGAGCCGGCCCGGCTCCGGCGCAGCGCCGGCCCCGTGAACCCAGATGCAATCGGCTGGCGCGCTTCCATGGACCGGAGACCGCCTCGGCGTCCGTCACGCGCCGTCCGCCGTCTGCCCGGCGGCGAGCAGGTCTTCGAGGGCCTCGTAGAGGCGATCCCAGCTGTACTTCTGTTTCTCCGCGCGGACGCCCTCGGCCAGCGCCGGCCCCAGACCCTCCGCGAAGTACCGGGTGATGGCGCCGGCCAGGGCCTCGGGGTCCTCGGGCGGGACGACGAGGCCCGCGCGCTCGTGCGGCACCACCTCGGCCAGCCCCCCGACGTCCGTGACGATCACGGGCGTATCGAAGTGAAAGGCGATCTGCGCCACGCCGCTCTGCGTGGCCGAGACGTAGGGCTGCACGACGACGTCGGCCGCGGCGAAGTAAGCCGGCACGGCCTCGCTGGGGATGTATTCGGCGTCGAGGCGGACGTGCGCGCCGAGGCCGTGCTCGGCGATGAGGCGGCGGTAGGGCGCCTCGTCGTCGTAGAACTCGCCGGCCACCACGAGGCGGGCCTCCGGCAGCCGCTGGAGGACGCGCGGGAGGGCCTCCAGCAGCACGTGCAACCCCTTGTAGCGGCGGACGAACCCGAAGAAGAGCAACACCGGCGCCTCAGCCGGAAGCCCCAGCCGGCGCCGCGCCTCGGCCCTCGGCGGGGCCTCGCCGAAGAGGTCGTAGACCGGGTGGACCACCTGCCGGACGGGCGCCCCCACGCCCAGCTCCGCCAGATCCCGCGCCACGGCGTCTGACATCACCAGGCTGCCATCGACGGCCTTGAAGAAATAGCGGGCGAGGGCGCGGTCTCCGGGGCGCCGCTCGTGCGCGACCGCGTTGTGGACGACGGCGATCACGCGCGCACCGCGCCGCCGGGCATACCGCGCCACCGTCCCGAAAGCCGGCGCGAAGAACGGCATCCAGAACTGGAAGACGACCGCGTCTGGCGCCTGCCGCGCCACGTGCCGCGCCGTGCTGAACCAGGAGGCCGGGTTGACGGTGTCGAGCAGGCGCACCGCCGCTGCGGGCGCCGCTGCGGCGCTTTCCTCGAACTGGGTCTTGCCGGGGAAGAGCAGCGCCGGGTACTGGCGCGTGAACGTGACGGCCTCCACCGCATGGCCGCGCCCGCGTAACCCCCGGTACATCGCCTCCATGAAGTGCGCGATGCCGCCCCGGTACGGCGGCATCGGCCCGACGAGGACGAGGCGTTTCGGGGAATCCGGGGGGCCCGGGGTGCCGTGTTCAGGGGCGTCGTTCATGCCCGCGCGCCGCCGGCCCGGGCGCCCTCTCGATCCGTCATCGGCTACCCCCGGCCCTCTACGCGCACCTGCTCCGGCCGCTCCGGCGCCACGGCCTCGGCCACGTGGTAGGCCGGCGCTTCTTCCATCCGCCGCCGCAGCAGCATGTCTCCCAGCAGGCCGGTGCAGAAGAGCTGCACGCCGATGATGAGCAGGAGCGCGCCGAAGAGCAGCAAGGGCCGGTCTCCCAGCGGCTGTCCGTAGAAGACCTTCTCGATGCTCAGCCAGAGGCTGATCGCGAAGCCGCCCAAGAACGCCAGCGTCCCGAGCGTCCCGAAGAAGTGCATCGGGCGGGCGGCGAAGCGCGTCATGAAAGCCACGGAGATCAGGTCGAGGAAGCCCCGCACGAAGCGCTCCAGCCCGAACTTGGTGCGGCCGTACTGGCGGGGCCGGTGCTGCACGGGCTTCTCGCCGATGCGGTCGTACCCCTCCCACTTGGCCAGCAGCGGCAGGTA
>JAWWAN010000332.1:0-4972 GCA_033721675.1 Rhodothermales bacterium
CCCGCCACAGACAACCGCCCCGGCGAGAACGCGTACGTGCCGGGCGACGTCGTGCGGATGCACTCGGGCCTCACCGTCGAGGTGCTCAACACGGATGCCGAGGGCCGCATGATCCTGGCCGATGCGCTCTCCTACGCGAAGACGTACCGCCCCGAGCTCGTGGTAGACGTGGCGACGCTCACCGGCGCGCAGGTCATCGCGCTCGGCACGCGCGTGGCCGCCGTGCTCGCCAACGCCGCCGCCGCCACCCACCTCCCCGACGTCGAGGAAGCCGGCCGCCGCAGCGGCGACCTCGTGCATGCCCTCCCGATGTTCTCCCACTACGCCGAGCAGCTCAAGAGCCCCGTGGCGGACATCAAGAACGTGGGTGGGCGTGAGGCCGGCACCATCACCGCCGCCAAGTTCCTGGAGCACTTCGTGGCCTACCCCTGGATCCACCTCGACATCGCCGGCCCCGCCTTCGTCGACGACGACCGGCCCTACCGCCCGCGCGGCGGCACGGGCTTCGGCGTACGCCTGCTGGCCGAGTTCCTCCGCGACTACGCCAGCCCCAAGAAGAAGCGGTAGGCCGGGCTCGATGGAGACGGGAACTGGACGACGCGAGAAGGCTCCCAGTAACCTGGCTCCCCCGGCCCACATTCCCCCTCGCCAAGCCTTCCTATAGATATGCCGGACCACGACCCGTTCCCGCCCCTGGAGGGCGCACCTGCCTCGCCGCCCCGCCGGCGGCCCCGCATCGCCGTTACCCTCGGCGACCCCAACGGCGTCGGGCCGGAGGTGGTGCTCAAGTGCCTCTCGGACTCGCGCCTGACCAAGTTCATGGAGCCGCTCGTCGTCGGCTCGGCGCACGTGCTGAAGGTGCACGCGAATGCCCTCGGCTACCGGGATCTGCGGGTCCACGTGGTGCAGCAGCCGCCCGAGCAGATCCAGGAGGGCGGCATCACGGTGCTGGACGTCGCGCGCGGCGAGAAGCCCGAGGTGCGCTTCGGCGAGGTGGCCCGCGAGGCCGGCGCCCTCGCGATGAAGGCCGTCGAGGCCGCCACCGACCTGTGCCTGGAGGGCCGCGCCGACGCCCTCGTGACGGCCCCGATCTCGAAGGAAGCCATCGCGATGGCGGGCTACAGCACGCCCGGCCACACCGAGTTCATCGCCCGCCGCGCCGGGGGGGACGCCTACACGATGATGATGGTCTCCGAGGGGCTACGCGTGGGCCTCGTCACGGGCCACATCCCCATCTGGGACGTCCCCAAGCGCGTCACCGCCGAGGCCATCGTCGAGACGCTGCGCGTGATCCGGGCCGGGCTCGTGCAGGACTTCGGCATCGCGCGGCCCAAGATCGCCGTGCTCGGGCTCAACCCGCACGCGGGCGACGGCGGCGTGCTCGGGCGCGAGGAGGCCGAGGCCATCCTGCCCGCCATCGAGGCCGTCCGCGAGGACGGCGCCCTCGTCTTCGGCCCCTTCCCCGCAGACAGCTTCTTCGGCATCGGCGCCTACCGGCTCTACGACGCCGTCCTGGCGATGTACCACGACCAGGGCCTGATCCCGTTCAAGACGCTCGCCTTCGAGAGCGGCATCAACTACACGGCGGGTCTCTCCATCGTCCGCACCTCGCCCGATCACGGGACGGCCTTCAACATCGCCGGGGAGGGCAAGGCCGCGCCCGGCTCGATGCGCAGCGCGCTCTACCTGGCCGTAGACATCGCCCGCCGCCGCGCCCGCCGCCCCGGCCAGCGCAAGGCCGGATGAGCACGAGGCCGATGCCCGATTCCCAGCCGGATGCCGCCCGCCCGCAGCCTGCCGCCGAGCCGCCGTACTCGGCCCTGGCCGCCGGCTACGACCTCGTGATGGCGCACGTCGATTACGACTTCTGGGCCGGCTACGCGCACGGCCGGCTCCAGGAGCATCACCCCGAAGCACGCTCGGTCTTCGAGCTGGCCTGCGGGACCGGCTCGCTCGCGCTCGCCCTCCAGCCCCTCGGCCCCTACGACTACGCCGCCACGGATGCCGCGCCCGAGATGATCCGCGTGGCCCGCCGCAAGGCCGAGCACGCCGGCAGCCCCGTCCGCTTCGAAGTAGCCGACTTCCGCGAGGCCCGCCCCGAGGCGCCCGTCGACGCCGTGGTGCTCCTCTACGACGGCCTCAACTACCTCCACGCCGCCGGCGACGTGGGCCGCCTCCTGCGCGCCGCCCACGCCGCGCTGCGCCCCGGCGGCGTCTTCCTGTTCGACCAGAGCACGCCTGCCAACTCGCTCAACAACCAGGAGTTTTTCGAGGACGAGGGGGCCGCCGAGGGCTTCGCCTACGTCCGCCGCAGCCGCTACGACGCCGACACACGCCTCCACACGACCAGCTTCGAGCTGACGGTGGCCGGGCGGCGCTACCGCGAGGAGCATGTGCAGCGCGCCTATACCATCGCCGAGATCCGCGCCCTGCTCGACGCGACGCCGTTCACCGTAGAGGCCGCCTACGACGGCTTCACGACGGCGACGGCCACGGCCGCCTCCGAGCGCGTCCACTGGGTGGTGCGGCGCGGCCCGGCCTGATCGCCGGGGTGCGCTCGAGGCACGCGGGAACGTGTTCGATCAGCGCCGCGCCAGAATCCCAGAGTCCCTCGCCATGCGGCGGGGATGACAGGAGGGGTAAACGGGGCCGCCGATGCGGCCGGGGCGTGCGCTCCCGATTTTTTCTCGAAGACGCGCCGGGGCCGCTCCGCCAGCAGCCCTCCACGCCCTACAAGATCCCTGAGATTTGTATGTTACCGCCCGCACGAGGCCGGCGGCATCCTGAACCGACACCTGCTCGCATCTCCCCGTGATCGACTTCAAGAACGTGACGGCGTCGTACGCGCTGCCCGAGGGGGGGCAGCGCGTGGTGCTCGAAGACCTGACGCTGAGCCTGGAACAGGGCGAGATGGCGTACCTCATCGGCCCCACCGGCAGCGGCAAGAGCACCCTGCTGCGCCTGCTCTACATGGAAACCCGCCCGGACGCCGGCGTCGTGCGCGTCGGTGACTTCCGCAGCGACACCATCACGCCGCAGCAGATCCCCTTCCTGCGCCGCACCCTCGGCGTCGTCTTCCAGGACTTCCAGCTCCTGCCGGACCGCAACGTCTTCGAGAACGTCGCCTTCGCGCTCTACGCCACAGGCAAGAGCGGGGGCGTGGTGAAGGCCAAGGTGCTCAAGCTGCTGGCGCTCGTCGGGCTCAGCCACAAGCAGCGCCGCTTCCCGCACGAGCTCTCCGGCGGCGAGCAGCAGCGCGTGTCCATCGCCCGTGCCATCGCCAACGACCCGTGGGTGCTCCTGGCCGACGAGCCCACCGGCAACCTCGACCCGCATGTGGCGGACGAGATCCAGAAGCTGCTCGTGGCACTCCACCGCCAGGGCATGACGCTCCTGATGGCCACGCACGACTATCGGCTGGTCAAGCAGTTCCCCGCGCGCACGCTCGCCCTGATGAACGGGCAGGTCGTGGAAGTGGACCCGGAGACGCTCTAGTTCGGGAAAAGACGCACACGGTTCATTCCTGGATGGGCATCCCCCGGCCCGTCGCACGACCCAGGCCGGGGAATCCCTGCGGTGCGTCGGGGTCTGTCTTCGGGGCCGGCTCGGGGGGCCGGGAGGACGACCCCAGAAGCAATGGAGCGCGGGAGAGGCAGCGCCGTATCGCCCTGCCTCTCCCGCCCGATGTCTTGTGCTTCGGGGTCCCTATTTCAGCAGCAACATCGTGCGCTTGAGCGCACCGAGGGGCGTCTCCAGGCGGTAGACGTACAGGCCGCTGGGTAGGCCGCGCGCCTCGAACGTGACGGTGTGCATCCCGGCGCCCCGCACGCCGCCGACCAGGCGCTCGACCTCGCGGCCCATGACGTCGTAGACGACGAGTGTTACCGCAGCCGCCTCCGGTAGGCCGAAGCGGATCGTCGTGTGCGGGTTGAACGGGTTGGGATAGTTGCCCTCCAGAACGTACTCTGCCGGGATTTCGGAGGCGCTGACGTGGGCTTCGGCCGGCGCGCCGGGCGTGAGGACCTCCGGCGACCGCGCCGGCAGCGCGGCGTCGCCGGCTTCGAGCGGGGCGGCATCGGCCAGGCGGGCGGCGACGCAACCGGCTTCGGCGTAGGCCGGGCCGTCGTCGAGGGCGCCGCTTTTCTTGCTGTGCGGCACGTGCACCTGGAAGCCCGCCGTCCCGACGTTGCCGCTGGCGTCGGCCACGGCGAGCCCGAGGTCGTAGACGCGCCCGTTGCTCCCCCCCTGGCGCTCGGCCCGCAGGTCTACCGAGCGGCAGTCCGCCGCGATCACGATGTCCTCGGTGGTGTTGCCGTCGCCACCGCCGCCGGCGTCCTCCGGCTCGTCGCTCGTGACGCCCGCCAGCACGGCGTCCGAAGCATCGACCGTGAGATCGCAGAGGTCGGAGGCGCTGCTGACGAGGTCGTCCAGGAAGAATGCGTGGTACTTGTGATTGGGCGGCCACAGCACGGCAGGGCCGGCGGCTGTCGTGATCGTCGGGGCGATGGTATCGATCACGTCGACGGTGCGGGTCGCCACCGACGTATTGCCCGAGGCGTCCATGGCCGTGTACGTGACGGGATAGCTGCCCGGCGTCGAGACGTCGACCGCGCTGTCGTCGATCACGAGCGTCGGGTTCTCGTCGCAGGCGTCGCTGACGGTGGCGCCCGGCTCGGCGTACGCATCGACGGCACACTGCAGGACGAGCGGGTCGGCGCCTTCGAGCGTGATCGCCGGCGGCGTCGTATCGGCGACCGTCACGGTGCGCTCGGCGGTCGCCGTGTTGCCGTTGCCGTCGTCGGCCGTGTAGGAGACCACGTAGACGCCCGGCGTGCCGTCGTCGACCGCGCCGGCGGGCACCGGGGCGGGGAGCGGCCCGGCGCAGACATCCGTGGCGGTCGCGCCGAGCTCGACGTAGCTGTCGATGCCGCATTCGAGCGTCGGAGCGGCCGCGCCGTTGAGCGTGACGACG
>JAWWAN010000333.1:0-4968 GCA_033721675.1 Rhodothermales bacterium
GAGGCCACGAGCGTCCCCTCGGAGGTGGCGAGCGGGATCAGGAAGTCGCCCTGTGCGTGCTCGCCGTGGAGGGTGAGCGGTCCGGCCAGGCCGAGCGGCACCTGCGCCACGCCGGTGAAGTGCTCGATGTTGCCGTCGGTGAGGTGGGGGTCGATGGAGTAACGGCCGACGTGCTCCAGCCGCTTGCCGGTGTACTCTTTCACGAACCGCTGCCGTGCCTGGATGGCCTCCTCGTCGTAGTCGTCGGCGTCGTCGCGGGGGATGCGGGGGCGTGCGGGGGCGTCGCGCGCGATCGTGTCGTCCACCGTGAACTTGATCTTGCCGAACGGCTCGGTATCGACGGCGATCTCGATCTCGTGCTTGCCTTCCGGGAGCGGCTCGCGGTCCAGCTGCAGGCGGACCGTCTGGCGGAGCGGGAATGCCACGGGCTGCGCTTCCGAGATGGCGGTGGGCTCCACCACCTCGTCGTCCAGATGCAGGCGGATGTCCTCCCTCGGCACGGCCTGCCCGTTGATCCGCACGGCCCGCACGCCGGTAATCTTCGCGTCGCTGAGCCGGTTCTTGAGTGCGAAGACCACCCCGCCGTCGGCGTTTTCCAGGCTGCCGATGGTGTAGAGCTTCTTGAGGAGCATGCTGGGGAAGAACATGGGACGGAAGGGGTTGGGAGGATTGCAGGTCGGAAGGTCGAAGGTCGGACGGTCGGCAGGTCGGACGGTCGAAAGTTGGGTGGTCGACCTGCGACCTGATGACTCGCCGGCCTGCCGACCTTCACGGCGCGCCGTCTTCGGTGAACCGGGCGCGGAGCCAGCCGTCGGCGAGGCGAGCGGCGTCGAGGGTATAATACGCGAGAAAGCGCGGCAAAAGGTAGTTGCGCCGCTGATTTTGTACCCGCACCACGAGCTGGTCCCCGAATTGCTCGGCGGTGACCTCGGCCTCGTCGGCCAGCGGCAGGCGGATCTGGACCTCGAAGGCGCCCTCCCCGTCCGGCTCGATGCGGTACGTGGGCTCGCGATGCAAGACGGCAGCGGGGTCGCGGCCGTCGTAGAGCGCCGCCCCGATCCGCCGCAACAGCTCGGCGCCGAAGACCTCCTCGCCGAGGTGGGGCACGTGCAGGATGGGAAGGGGCGCGAACGTCGCCTCGATCTCGTCCAGGTAGTGCCGCTGCGCCGCCACGTACTTCGCCAGCGCCGTCCCCATCCCCTCCTCGGGCAAGACGCGGTTGACCACGACGGCGTCGACGTTGTAGCCGTAGAGCTGGAGGTAGGTGTAGGCCCGCCGCGCCTCCTCGATGACCATCTTCTCCGGATTCGCCACGAGCCGCACGGACGAGATGGCCGGGTCGGCGAGGACGGCCTGGATCCGCTGGAGCTGCTCGAAGAGGCGGTTCAGCTCGTCGTAGCCCTTGTCCAGCGGAACGCCGGTCGTCTTGCGGACGGCATAGCCGACGGTCTTGACGGCGGCCTGCTGGAAGGGAAGCGCCTTGGCCACCCACCACTGGGTCACCTGCGGGAGGGTCAGCAGCGTGAGGGTCTCGCCTGTGGGCGCGCTGTCCACCACGATGAGGTCGTAGGCGGCGTCGTGGTGCGCCTGGTCCAGCCAGAGCAGCACGGAGCCCTCGTTCATGCCGGGCAGGGCGGCCAGCTCCTCGGCGGCCACGTCCCCCACGCCCTGCCACCGGAAGACGGCCCGCAGCAGCTCGCGCATGTTGCCCCAGTACTTCTGCATCGAGTAGTAGAGGTCCACCTCCTGCGCGAACAGGTTGGGCAGGACCTCTTCAGGCTCGGGGCCCAGGCGCCGGTCGAGGGCGTCGGCGAGGCTGTGGGCGGGGTCCGACGAGAGGATGAGCGTGCGGAGGCCGGCCTCGGCCGCGTGCACGGCGGTCGCCGCCGCGCACGTCGTCTTACCGACGCCGCCCTTGCCGGTGAAGAGCAGGATTCGCTGGGCCATGGATGCAGAGGAAACGTCCGGGAGGTCGCGCCGGTAGCAGCGATGCTGCCGCGCGCCGCCCGTACCCCCGCCGCCGTCCCGGCGTTTCCCGCGTTCCCATTCTTTTCCGATCCCCGCGATGCTGCCCGCCGCCGAGGCCCCGCTATCCATGACGTTCGCCGGCCACGTCGTGGCCTTCGGGCGCGTGCTGCGGCGGGCGGGGATGAAGGTCGGTTCCGGGCAGATCATCGACGCGCTCCGGGCCGTCGAGGCCGTGGGCGTGGCGCGCCGGGACGATGTCTACCAGGCCCTCTTCAGCGTCTTCGTGCAGCGGCACGAGGATGCTGCGCTGTTCACGCAGGCGTTCGATCTCTACTGGCGCGGGCCGTCGCAGATGGCAGACATCCTCTCGCAGATGCTGCCCCGCTCGCCGGCCCCGCCGCCGCCTGCACCCAAGCAGCAGGCCCGCGTCCAGGAGGCGCTCGCCGAGCCCGCCGCCCGCCGCCCGGCGGAGACGCGCGAGGTGGAGGTAGACCTGATGGCTGCCTACAGCGACGCCGAGGTGCTGCGCGAGAAAGACTTCGCGGCGTTCAGCGCCGACGAGATCGAGGCCGCCCATGCGTTTCTGCGCGCCCTCCGGTGGCCCGTCGAGCCGATGCGCGTGCGGCGCCACACGCGGCGCGAGAAGGGCCGGCGGCTGCACCAGCGCGCCACGATGCGCGCCGGCCTGCGCGGCTTCGGCGAGTTCGTGACGCTGCACCGGCAGGGCCCGAAGCGCAAGCCGCGCCCACTCGTGGTGCTGTGCGACGTCAGCGGGTCGATGGAGCCGTACGCCCGGATGCTGCTCCACTTCATGCACGCCATGACGGGCGGCATGGACCGCGTGGAGAGCTTCGTCTTCGGCACGCGCCTGACCCGCATCACGCGCCACCTCCGCCGCCGCGACGTAGACGACGCGCTCGACGCCGTGACGGATCACGTGCACGACTGGAGCGGCGGCACCCGCATCGGCGAGGCACTCCGGACGTTCAACTACACGTGGCTGCGGCGCGTGCTGCGCAGCGGCGGCGTGGTGCTCGTCATCAGCGACGGCTGCGACCGGGGCGACCCCGCCCTGCTCGGGCGCGAGATGGAGCGCCTCGCGCGCAACTGCCACCGCCTGATCTGGCTCAACCCGCTCTTGAGCTATGCAGCCTACGAGCCTCTCACGCGCGGCATGCAGGCCGCCCTCCCCCACGTGGACCACTTCCTGGCCGTCCACAACCTGAACGCCCTCGAAGACCTCGCCGCCGTGCTCCGCCGGATCGGGGCGTGACGCGCTCGCTCCGCTGAGAACCGGCTGAGACGTGAACACCCCCTCGGCCGAACAAAAAACGGGACCCCTCGCGCCGGCGAGAAGTCCCGTCTGGTGGAGCCAAGGGGAGTCGAACCCCTGACCTCTACAATGCCATTGTAGCGCTCTACCAACTGAGCTATGGCCCCGTTTCGTAGCGGGCCGCCATGATACGCACGGTGCGGCCCGGTGTCAATGCCACGCGTCTGCGAGCGAGAACGTTCCACGGGCAATTCACTATCAGGTTCCACCCGTGGGACGGCGGCAATGGTTAACTTTCGCTGAAGCACTACGGCGGGCTGGAACGCCAGAACGCAGGGCGCCGGAGCCGATACGCGCCCCCGGCGCATCCCTCCCCGCCCCCTGTTTCCAGGCCCCATTCCGTGACCGATGAGCGAGATTCCGACCCACGTCTTCAAGTTCGGCGGCACGTCCGTCGCCACGGCGGAGCGCGTGCGGCGCGTGGTCGCGCTCGTCCGGCGCGAGCCCGCGACGGCGCGGCGCGTGGTCGTCGTCTCGGCCTTCGGCGGCGTCACGGACGCCCTGCTGGCCGCCATCGACGAGGCCCTCGCGCGCTCCGGCAGCCACCGCGACGCGCTCGGCGCGCTCCGGCAGCGCCACGCCGACGCCCTCGCGGACCTCGCGGATGAAGCCGAGCACGAGGCGCTGCGCCGGCGGCTCGGTGCGTACTGGCAGGACCTGGGCGAGCTGCTCGACGGCGTCTTTCTGCTGCGCGAATGCACCCCCCGCACGCGCGACGCCATCGTCGCCACCGGCGAGCGGGTGGCGGCGCCGCTCGTGGCTGCCGCCTTCCGCGCGGCCGGCACCGAGGCCGTCGCCGTCGATGCGACCGAGCTGATCCGGACGGACGGCACCTTCGGCGAGGCGAACGTCCGGTTCGAGGCCACGCGCAGGCGCGTGCGCGAGCGGCTGGGCGGGCTGCCGGCCGGCGCCATCGCCGTCGTCACCGGCTTCATCGCCGCCACGGACCGGGGCGTCGTCACCACGCTCGGCCGCTCCGGCAGCGACTACACGGCCACGCTCCTCGCCGCCGCCCTCGACGCCGAGCGCGCCGTCATCTGGACGGACGTGGACGGCGTGCTCTCGGCCGATCCGCGCGTGGTGCCGGAGGCGTACCCGCTGCGGCGGCTCAGCTACCGCGAGGCCGCCGAGATGGCGTACTTCGGCGCCAAGGTGCTGCATCCGCGCACGATGCGGCCCGTGCAGGAGCGCGGCATCCCGCTGCTCATCAAGAACACGCTCAACCCGGACGCCCCCGGCACGCTCATCTCCACGGAGACCGACGCCGCCGACCTCCGCGTCAAGGCGGTCTCGACGGTGCGGGGCGTGGCCGTGGTGATGATCGAGGGCGCCGGGATGCTCGGCGTGCCCGGCATCGCGGCGCGCACGTTCGGGGCGCTGGCCGCGCGCGGCATCAACGTGCTGCTCATCGCGCAGGCGTCGAGCGAGCAGAGCATCTGCCTCGTCGTCCGCGAGCGCGAGGCCGAGACGGCCGTCGAGGCCCTCGAGGAGGCCTTCGAGCTGGAGCTCACGCGCGGCGACGTGAGCCGCGTCGAGCACGACGTGGGCTGCGCCGTCGTGGCGGCCGTGGGCGACCACATGCGCGAGCGCCCCGGCCTCGCCGGCCGCATGTTCGCCACGCTCGGCCGCAGCGGCGTCAACGTGCTCGCCATCGCGCAGGGCGCCGC
>JAWWAN010000334.1:0-4956 GCA_033721675.1 Rhodothermales bacterium
AGGGCCGCCGCGAGCGCCCGCGCAACCTCACCTACGAGCAGGTCGAGCGCCTGATGGACCGCTCCATCCTGCCGGTGGCCATCAGCCCGACGCTCGGGATGGGTTTCGTCAACGCCCGGTACGGCAGCCAGGAGACGGACCCCATCGTGCAGCTCATCGGCTCGAATGAGTTCTGGGCCACCAACAAGAACTTCGAGATCGAGGACGGACGCTTCCTCTCCGACCAGGACGTGCAGTTCGGGCGGCCCGTGGCCGTGCTCGGCGCCGAGCTGGCCGAGAAGCTCTTCCCCAACGAGGTCGCCATCGGCAAGGACATCGTGCTCGACGGGCACCGGTACCTCACCGTCGGGGTGTTGGAGGAGAAAGGCCAGGCCTTCGGCGCCAGCCAGGACATGATCGCGGTGGTGCCCATCACCCGCCTGATCGCCGTCTACAGCGCCTCCGAGCGCGACCTCTCGGTCGACGTCCGCGCGCCGAGCGTGGAGCTGCTCCAGGCGACGATGGACGAGGTGGTGGGGCACCTGCGGGTGATCCGGCGGGTGCGGGCCGGGCAGGAGAACAACTTCGCGTTGCAGAGCAACGAGGCGCTGGTGGAGCAGGTGGACCAGTTCGCCTCCGTCGTCGCGCTCGGCGGGGCGGGCATCGGGCTGATCACGCTGCTGGCCGCCGGCATCGGCATCATGAACATCCTGCTCGTCTCCGTGACCGAGCGCACCCGCGAGATCGGCGTGCGCAAGGCCGTCGGGGCCCGCCGGCGGGACATCCTGATGCAGTTCATCTACGAGGCGATCTTTCTGTGCCAGGTGGGCGGCCTCGTCGGCATCCTGGCCGGCGTGCTGGCGGGCAACCTGATGGGGCTCTCCTTCGAGGCCTCGTTCACGTTCCCGTGGATGTGGGCGCTGGTGGCCGTCGGCGCCGTGACCGCCATCGCGCTGATCTTCGGCGTCTACCCCGCCTACAAAGCCGCCCGCCTCGACCCCATCGAAGCCCTCCGCTACGAGTGACGCGGGGCCCGCGTCGAGGGCGGGAGGGGGAGCTGGTTGAAGGTTGTGGAAGGGACGGTTTTCTTGGGGCACCCGAACCTGCCACCTTGAACCCTCCCCTTTTCTCCATGAGCGATGCGAAGCGGGCCGCCGGCGAGGCGGCCGCGGCCCTGGCCGAGAACGGAATGCGCCTGGGTCTCGGCACGGGCTCGACGACGGCCTACGCCATCGAAGCCCTCGGGCGGCGCGTCCGCGAGGACGGCCTGCGCGTGGTCGGGACGCCGACTTCCTTCGCGGCTGAGCGGCTGGCGCGGCAGCACGGCATTCCCCTCCGGACCCTCGACGAGCTGGAGGCGCTCGACCTCGCGCTCGACGGCGCCGACGAGGTCGACCCGGCGCTCGACCTGATCAAGGGGCGGGGGGCAGCGCACACGCGCGAGAAGGTCGTCGCGGCGCAGGCCGCGCGTTTCGTCGTCCTGGCGGATCCCTCGAAGCTCGTCGCGCGGCTCGGCACGGCGAAGCCCGTCCCCGTAGAGGTGCTGCCGATGGCGGCGGCGCCCGTCCGCCGCGCGCTCGAACGGCTGGGCGCCCGCCCCGTGCTGCGGATGGGCACGGCCAAGGACGGCCCCGTCGTCACGGACCAGGGATTCTGGATCCTCGACGCCCACTTCGAGGGCGGCATCGACGACCCTCCCGCGCTCGGGCGCGCCATCAAGATGCTGCCCGGCGTTCTCGACCATGGCCTGTTTCTCGGCATGGCGTCGGCCGTCCTCATCGGCCGCGACGACGGAACGGTGGATCGGCGCGCGCGGGCATAATGAAAGGCCCCGCCGCACGGAGCGGCGAGGCCTTTCGGGGATCGGACCGGGCTGGATCCGCTACTTCAGCTTGAACGTGATCGGCAGCGACATCTTGACCTTGACGGCCTTGCCGCGCTGCTTGCCCGGCTTGAACTTGGCCTGCTTGACCACGCGGAGCGCCTCCTCGTCGCAGCCGGCCCCGATGCCGCGCACGACGACGGGGTCTACCACCTGGCCCTGCTCGTTGACGACGAACTGGACGATCACGCGGCCCTCGACGCCGGCCTTCCGAGCGATCTCGGGGTACTTGATGTCTTTCTGGATGGCGCCCAGGCCGCCGATCAGCTCGGGCATGTTCTCGACGACGACGAAGATCTCCGGCTCGGGCTCTTCCTCTTCCTCCTCCTCCGGCGGCGGCGGCGGCGGGAGGTCGGAGAGCGGCTCGTCGATGTCGAGCGAGGCGTCGAGGTCGAGATCGACGTCATCGATGATCTCGTCGTTGGGCACCTCTACCGGCACGGGCGGCTTGGGCGGCGGCGGCGGCTTCTCGATCTGGGTCGTCTGGATGATCTCTTCCATCTGCACGACCTCCTGGTCCACCTGGACGAACTCGGTGCCTTCGCCGCCGCTGAAGTCAGCGTTGGTAGCGGCGATGAGGGCGAGCAATGCCAGGACCAGCCCCAGCTCGATGAAGAGCGGGTAGCGTTTGCGAAGGTCGGCCTTCTCGTTCTTGCGGAGTGCCATGGCGGGATCCCTGCTGCGCTGGTGACGGGGAGGCGCGGTCGTTCTGCTACTGTCAGCGATACAAGGTAGCAGATCTGGCGCGCAATCGAAAGGGGGCGCGTGCGCGTGTGTGAAAACGTAACGAAAGGCGGCCGGACGTGTTCCGGAGCGCTGCCTGCCGTGCACGCGTGATCTCAAGACACGGCAGCCGCGCCAAAGTTGCTGCGGAGTCCGCAGGCGTCAGGCCCGGCGCGTCGTCCTGCCGTGCCAGAAGCGGTACGCCAGCACGCCGAGCATGACGCCCACGGCATTCGCGAGGGCGTCCGCCGGGTCCGGGCTGCGGTCGAAGGGGAGCCAGCCCTGCCAGAACTCGGTGAAGACGCCGTAGGCGAGCCCGCTGGCGAGCACCCACCCCGCGCACCGCCGCACGCGCCCATCGAGCGCCCGCATCCAGAGGACCCCGAAGCCGAAGAAGACGCCCAGATGCACCGCTTTGTCGAGCGAGGGGATGCCGGGGTCGGGCAGGTCGCTGCCCGGGATCGAGCAGGCGGCGAGGATGGCGAGGGTCCAGAGGATCGCGGCAGGCACGGCTAGCGAAAGCGTTCGTGGAGGACGGCGGGGAGCTCGGCGAGGAGGTCGGTGGCGACCATCGAGCGGGCGGCGCGGCGGGCGGCGTAGCGGTCTGCGGCGGCGCCCCCGAGGTGGAGCGCGGCGACGGCAGCGTGGAGCGGGGCGAGGCCCTGGGCGAGGAGGCCCACGCACAGGCCCGCCAGCACGTCGCCGGTGCCGGCGGTGGCGAGGGCGGGGCCGCCCGTGGCGTTGACGAACGCGGTGCCGTCCGGCGCGGCCACGAGGCTCGGCAGGCCCTTGAGTACGAGCACGCTGTTCCAGCGGCGCGCGAAGTGCTGCGCGGTGCGGACGCGATCGTCGAGGTCCACGTCGTCTCCGGCGAGGCGGCGGAACTCGCCGGCATGGGGCGTGAGGATCCACCGGCCTCGCGCGTGCTCGGCGAGAAAGGCGGGATCGGCGGCGAGAGCGTTGAGGGCATCGGCGTCGAGGACGGCAGGGACGTCGATGCGGGTGAGCAGGGTGCGGATGAAGCGCTGGGTCTCAGGATGTTGGCCGAGGCCAGGGCCGATGAGCAGGCTGCGCGCCTTCTCCAGGGGGCGCGCGAGGGCCTCCAGAGCGCCCTCCGGGTCGATGCCGCCGTCGTCGGTGCCGGGCAGGGTGCGGGTCGTCACCTCGGTCAGCTTCGCGGCCAGGGTCGTCTCGATGGCTTCGTGGCAGACGCACGTGACGAAGCCGGCGCCGGCGCGGTAGGCGGCGCGGGCCGCCATCACCGGCGCGCCCGTCATCCCCGGCGACCCGGCCACGACGAGGGCCAGCCCGGCGCTGTACTTATGGGCGCCCGGCCCGCGCTCGGGCAGCCAGCCGGCCACGGTCGCATCGTCGGCCTGCCAGGCGCACCCGTCGTGCGCGGCCGCCTGCTCTTCCAGCACGGCGCGCGGGATGCCGATCTCGGCGACGTCGATCCGGCCGGAGAAGACGGGTCCGTCGTTGACGAGCAGGCCGGTCTTGAGGGCGCCCATCGTCACGGTGAGGTCGGCGCGGACGGCCTCGCCGAGGGCGCGCCCGTGGTCCGTGTGCAGTCCGGTCGGCACGTCGAGCGCGACGCACGGCGTGGGTTGTTCGTTGATCCACGCGACGAGGCTCCGCACGGGTTCGCGCAGGGCGCTCGTGAGGCCTGTGCCCAGGAGGGCGTCCACGAGCAGATCGGCCGCACCGAAGGCGGCGACCTGGCGCAGGCTCTCGAACCGGGCCAGCGCGATGCGGTCTTCGGCGTCGTGCGCGGCGAGGTGTTCGAGCAGCCGCCAGTTGCGTGCGGCATCCTCGGTCATCGCCTCGGCCTCTGCCAGGGCGATCACCCGGACGCGCGCGCCGCGCGCATGCAGCACGCGGGCCACCACGAAGCCGTCGCCGCCGTTGTTGCCTTTGCCGCAGAAACAGTGCACACGCTTCCCCGCCATCGCACCATAGGCGTGTTCGATACGGTGCACGGCGGCACGCCCGGCGGTCTCCATGAGCGTGAAGCCGGGCAGGCCCCACTCGTCGATGGTCACCTGATCTGCCGCGCGCATCGCGGCGGCGGAGAGGGCGGGGGCGGGCAGAGCTACCATATCGATTTCTCACTGTTTGATGCCTGCGTCGAAATAATTACTGGCCGGCGGTCACTGCCCGGTAGCCAGCAGAGCCCCTAGTCCCCAGTCCCCGACCCCCCATCCCTGAAGACCAGCGTATCGGCCAGCGTCGTCTCCCAGCGGGCGCGCCAGGCTGGTGTCTCGGTGCTCCATGCGACGGGCTCGGCGGGGCGAGAGGGAGCGGGCCGCCCGCCGTCCCACGCGCCGGCGCCGTCGCGGTCGAGGACGGCGCGAAGGCGGTGGGGGCCCGCG
>JAWWAN010000335.1:0-4944 GCA_033721675.1 Rhodothermales bacterium
CCACCGCCGACCTCGACGCCGAGTGGGGCGACGGCTTCCTGCAGCCGGACGTGTGGATCGGCCTCGTCTTCGATTCGATGAACTGAAGGGGGTAGGGACCGGCCAGTCCCCAGTCCCCCCCTCCCCCCATGTCCTTCGCCCTGCTATCCGCCAGCGATCTCGTCCGCCGGGTGCGGCGTGGGGACGTGTCGGCGGTCGACGTCGTCGAGGCGTGCCTGGCGCAGATCGAGCGGCACAACGGGGAGATCAACGCCGTCGTGACGATCAACGAGCAGGCGCTCGACGACGCCCGCCGGCTCGACCGGAAGCGCGTGAAGGGGCTGCTGCACGGCGTGCCGGTGGGCATCAAAGACGTGACGCCCGTCGCTGGCCTCCGCACCACGTACGGCTCGCCCGTCTACGCCGAGCACGTGCCGGAGGCGGACGCGCTCGTCGTCCGGCGGCTCCGCGAGGCCGGCGCCGTGATCCTCGGCAAGACCAACACGCCCGAGTTCGCGACGGGGGGCAACACGTTCAACGCCGTCTTCGGGCGGACGCGCAACCCGTGGGACCCCTCGCGCAGTGCGGGCGGCTCGACGGGCGGCGGCGCGGCGGGCCTCGCCACCGGCATGATCGCCCTCGCCGAAGGCACCGACCTCGGCGGCTCGCTCCGCATCCCGGCCTCGTTCTGCGGCGTCGTCGGCCTGCGCCCCTCGCCCGGCCTCGTCCCTACCGCCCCCTCGGACTACCTGTGGGATGCGATGCAGGTGACCGGCGGGATGGGCCGCACCGCCGAGGACGTGGCCCTCTTCCTCCAGGCCACCGCCGGGCCGAGCCCGGACTGCCCCGTCTACCAGCCCACCGAGGGGCGCGACTTCGTGGGCGCCGTGCGCGAGGGGCTGCCGCGCGGCCTCCGCGCCGCCTACTGCCCGGACGTCGCCGGCATCGGCATCGACGACGGCATCGAGGCGGTCTGCCGGAGCGCGGCCTTCGAGCTGGCGCAGGCCGGCGTGGCCGTCGAGGAGATCGCCCTCGACCTCACCGAAGCCCGCGAGGCCTTCCTGGCGCTGCGCGGCTACTGGATGGTGGCCCAGCACCACCACCGCCTCGGCCTCGTGGGCCGCTTCGGGGACAACCTCGCCGGCAACATCCGCGCCGGGCTCGACACCCCTGCCGACGCCTTCGGCCGCGCCGAGCAGGCCCGCAGCCGCCTCTGGCGCCGCTTCCGGGACTTCTTCGACGACTTCGACGTGCTGCTGACGCCCTGCATGGCCGTCCCTCCCTTCCCCGTCGAGCAGAACTACCCCGAAACCATCGGCGGCCGGCCGATGGCGACCTACATCGACTGGGTGGCGCCGACGTTCGTCCTCAGCCTGACCGGCCTCCCCGTCGCGTCCGTCCCCTGCGGCCTCGACGGCGAGGGGCTGCCGGTGGGGCTGCAGATCGCCGGGCCGATGCTGGGTGAGGAGCGCGCCCTCGCTGTGGCCGCCGCCGTGCAGGCCGCCCGGCCCATCGGTCTGCCGGTAGACGCCGCTTAGCGGCTCCCGGGCAGGTCCTCCCGCAGCACGGCCTGCAGGACTACGTCTTCGTAGACGCCCCACTTGCGCGCGCGCTGCCGCAGCACGCCCTCCTGCCGCATCCCCGCCTTCGCCAGCACACGCCCCGAAGCCGGGTTGCGGACCATGTGGCAGGCATAGATCCGGTTGAGTCTGAGCACGCCGAAGCCGTAGTGCACCATGCGGCGGGCCGCCTCGCTCGCATACCCGCGCCCCCAGAACGGCTCGCCGATCCAGAACGTCAGCTCGGCCTGCCCGTGCTCGGGCTCGATCCCCCGCAGGCCGATCTGCCCGGCGAGCGCCCCGCCCTCGGCCTCGGTCACGGCGTAGTAGGCGCCGCGCCCCTCCGCGAACGCGTCTGCATAGGCCTGGAACCAGGCCGCCACTACGGACCGCTCCAATGGATGGGGAACGGAGATCGTCGTGTCCGCGATGGCGCGGTTCGAAGCGAGGCGATGGACAGCCTCGGCATCCATCGGCATGAACGGACGGAGGACGAGGCGCTCCGTCGTCAGGGTGGGCTGCATCGGGGTGAGACGATGGAAGGTCTGAAGGTCAGGAGGTCGAAGGTCGGAAGGTCGAAGGGCTGCACCGTGCACTCAGCCTTCGAACTTCTTTGTTCGACGTTCCTCGGTTCGACGCATGCTGCGGGTTTCTGTGCGTTTAAACAGGCAGAGGCGACCCCGTCGAGGAGCCGCCTCCGCCCTGACCTCGTGCTGCCTCTCGGCCTCACGATATTCGTAGGAGGTGGGGATAAACCATCCCGCTTCCCTCCTGGCTCTTCCCCCTACGCCTCCGCCATCTCGGCGGCCTCGGCGGCCACCTGGTCCTGGATGTGGCGCGGCATCGCCTCGTAGTGGCTGAAGCGGGACGCGTGGATGCCGCGGCCCTGCGTCATGGAGCGGAGCGAGGTCGAGTAGCGGTACAGCTCGGCCTCGGGCACCTGCGCCTTGATCGTCTGGAAGACGCCCTCGGCCTCGATGCCCTGGATGCGGCCCCGGCGCGTGTTGAGGTCGCCCATGACGTCGCCCACGTAGCTCTCCGGCACGGTGATCTCGACGTCGTGGATGGGCTCCAGGATGACCGGCGTGGCCTCGCGGAAGGCGTCGCGGAAGCCCATGCGGGCGGCCGTCTTGAACGCCGCCTCGTTCGAGTCCACCGAGTGCATGCCACCGTCGTAGATGACCACGCGGATGTTGCCCACGGGGTAGCCGGCGACGGGGCCGTTGTGCATGGCCTCCAGAATCCCCTTCTGGATGGCCCCGAAGAACCGGCGCATGTCGATGACGCCGCCCACGATGGCGTCGATGAACTCGATCTTCGCGCCCCAGTCCGTGACGGTCTCGGCCACGTTGCGGACGTTGATGTCTGCGGGCGCGTTGAACGGCCCGTTGATGGGCTCGACGAGCAGCGAGATGTCGGCGAACTGGCCGGCCCCGCCGGTCTGCTTCTTGTGGCGGTAGGAGGCGCGCGCGCGGGTCTGCACGGTCTCGCGGTAGGCCACCTTGGGCCGCCCGAACTCGACGTCCACGCCCGTGTTGTTCTTGAGGCGGTACTGGGCCACCTTCAGGTGCAGCTCGCCCTGGCCGCCGAGCGTGATCTGGCTCAGGTGGGGATCGTGCGTGACGATGAGCGAGGGATCCTCCTCGACGATGCGGTGCAGGCCCTGCGCCAGCTTGTCCTCTTCGCCTTCGATGGAGGCGCGGATGGAGGCGCGGTAGCGCGGCTCGGGAAACTCGATGGGCTGGATGACCGTGCGCGTGCCCTTCCGGCGGAGCGTGTCGTTCGTGTGCGTGTTGCGCAGCTTGACGAGCGCGCCGATGTCTCCGGCCTCCATGCGCGCCACCGTGTCGCGCTCGCGGCCGTTGATGGCGTAGAGCTGGCCGAGGCGCTCGGTGGAGCCGCGCTGCGCGTTCTCCAGGTCCATGCCCGGCTCCACGGCCCCGCTGAAGACGCGGAAGAACGAGTAGTCTCCCACGTGCTGCTCGGCCATCGTCCGGTAGATGAACAGCACCGGGTCGCCGTCCGGGGCGGCCTCCACGGGGTCGCCGTCGAGGGTGGCGGCGGGCGGCATCTCGGCGGGCGAGGGGCAGACGTTGTCGATGAAGCTCATCAGCCGTGCCACGCCGACGTTGGCCGTGGCGCTCGTGACGAAGATGGGAAAGAGCTGGCGCCGGAGCATGGCCTCGTGGAGGCCCTTGCGCATCTGGTCCTCGTCCAGCTCGCCCTGCTCGAAGTAGAGCTCCATCAGGCTCTCGTCGTTCTCGGCGATGTCCTCGATGAGGGCGTTGTGGAGCTCCTCGGCCTCGGCCCGGAACGCCTCCGGGATGTCCTCGACGACGGCCTTGCCGCCCTCGCTCTCGGGGAAGCGGAGCTGCTTCATCAGGAGCACGTCGATGATGGCGCGCGAGCCGCCGCCGGCGGGGATCTGGACGACCGTCGCGCCGCGCCCGAAGCGCTCCTTGAGCTGGCCGACGAGCCCCCGAAAGTCGGCCTGGCTCTTGTCCAGGTGGTTGATGACGAACATCGAAGGCTTGTTGGTCATCGTGCCGTAGGTCCAGGCCAGCTCGGTGCCCACCTCGACGCCCTCGGCCGCGTTCATCACGTAGATGGCCGTGTCTGCCACCTTCATCGACGCGACGACCTCGCCGACGAAGTCCGGGTAGCCCGGCGTGTCGAGGATGTTGATCTTGTGGCCTTTCCACTCGGCATGGACGAGCGAGGTGAAGACCGACATCTGGCGCTCGTGCTCGCTCGGGTGGTAATCGCTCGTGGTGGAGCCGTCCTCGATGGCGCCCATCCGGCGGATGGCCCCGCTGGCATAGAGCATCGCCTCGGCGAGCATCGTCTTCCCGCTGCCCTGGTGCCCCACCAGCACGACGTTACGGATGTGATCGGCGTCGTAAACGTTCATCTTTCTCCTCAAAGTACGCTGCGCCGCCCGCGGGCAGGCCGTGGCCGGCTCCGGCGCGGCAGGTTCGCTGAGCCAAGAACAACGCGCCTCCTGCGCCCCGCATCAGGGGGCCGGGGGCGGCCGTGCGGCGCGGGCCCGGTGCCTGTGCCCGGCGGGCGAAAGGAAACGTGAGGACGCCCCCGATGCAGCTCGGAGAGGGCACCCCCACGTCGGGTGAACCACGGGTCACGCGTCGGCATGTCAAAGATAAACGCCGTCAAGAAATAATCAACTCTGGAGGCGGCTGCGCGGTCGCCTCGCCCCGATTTCGCGCGCGCCGCCAACAATTTGCGCGCTGGCGGGTTGGGAACGTCGAGCAGATCGGGCAGGGAGGGCGGCGGCGCGCCTCCCTGCCCGGTCCCCCGATCCCGATCTCGCCCTTTTCCCCCACCTCGATGCTCCTGCTCGCGCTCGAAACGGCGACCGACGTCTGCAGCGTGGCCGTGGCGGACGGCC
>JAWWAN010000336.1:0-4944 GCA_033721675.1 Rhodothermales bacterium
GAGGCCACCAAAGACCTCGACGAGCGCGGCATCATCCGCATCGGCGCCGAGGTGGAGCCGGGCGACATCATCGTCGGCAAGATCACGCCCAAGGGCGAGACGGACCCGACGCCGGAGGAGAAGCTCCTCCGCGCCATCTTCGGCGACAAGGCCGGGGACGTGAAGGACGCCTCGCTGAAGGCGCCTCCGGGCATGAAGGGGGTGGTGATCGACACCAAGCTCTTCAGCCGCCGCAAGCTGGACCCTGCCACGAAGAAACGCGAGCAGCAGCGCCTGGCCGAGATCGAGGAGCACTACGAGCGGTCTATGGGCGCGCTCAACGAGCGCTTCTGGGAGATGTTCTACGGGCTGGCCGAGGGCAAGAAGGCCCAGGGCGTCGAGACCCGCGAGGGCGTGGTGCTCGTCTCCGAAGGGGCCGAGATCACGCGGGCGGCCTTCGAGGAGGTGATGCCGGCGCAGATCAACACGCGCCTGCCGCTGACCGACGACAAGAAGGCCAACGCCAAGCTCTCGAAGCTCTTCGCCAACTACCGCAGCCTCCACGGCCGCATCGAGGCCGAGGCCAAGCGCGAGAAGCACCGCGTGCAGATGGGCGACGAGCTGCCGCCGGGCATCGTCCAGCTCGCCAAGGTCTATATCGCCAAGAAGCGCAAGATCCAGGTGGGCGACAAGATGGCCGGCCGCCACGGCAACAAGGGCGTCGTCGCCAAGATCGTCCCGGTCGAAGACATGCCGTTCCTCGACGACGGGACGCCGGTGGACATCGTGCTCAACCCGCTCGGCGTGCCCTCCCGCATGAACCTCGGGCAGATCTACGAGACGCTCCTCGGCTGGGCCGGCGCGAAGCTCGGCCAGAAGTTCGCCACGCCGATCTTCGACGGCGCGACGATGGAGGACATCAGCGAGCAGCTGGAGAAGGCCGGCCTCCCGACGGACGGGCGCGCCCAGCTCTTCGACGGCCGGACGGGCGAGCCGTTCGACCAGAAGACGACCGTCGGCTACATCTACATGCTCAAGCTGAGCCACCTCGTCGAGGACAAGATCCACGCCCGCTCGATCGGCCCCTACAGCCTCATCACCCAGCAGCCGCTGGGCGGCAAGGCCCAGTTCGGCGGCCAGCGCCTGGGCGAGATGGAGGTCTGGGCGATGTACGCCTACGGCGCCTCGCACGTGCTGCAGGAGATGCTCACCTACAAGAGCGACGACGTGCAGGGCCGCTCCAAGGCCTACGAGTGCATCGTCAAGGGCGAGAACATGCCGGAGCCGGGCACGCCGGAGAGCTTCAACGTCCTCGTGCGTGAGCTGCAGGGCCTCGGCCTCGAAGTCAAGCTCGACTAGTCATTTTGGATTTTAGATTTGGGTTCCGGAGGGCCTCCGGGGCCGCAAATCCGAAATCGAAAATCCAAAATCGAAAAAGCCAAATATGCCGTACGGAAAGACGAGCAGGATCAAGAAGAACTTCGGAGGCATCACCGTCAGCCTGGCCTCGCCCGAGGCCATTCTGGAGCGCAGCTACGGGGAGGTGCTGAAGCCGGAGACCATCAACTACCGGAGCTTCAAGCCGGAGAAGGATGGCCTCTTCTGCGAGAAGATCTTCGGCCCGGTCAAAGACTGGGAGTGCCATTGCGGCAAGTACAAGCGCATCCGGTACAAGGGCATCATCTGCGACCGCTGCGGCGTCGAGGTCACGCAGAAGAGCGTCCGCCGCGAGCGCATGGGCCACATCACGCTCAGCGTGCCGGTGGTCCACATCTGGTATTTCAAGACGCTGCCCAACAAGATCGGGCACCTGCTGGGGCTCAAGTCCAAGGACCTCGAGAAGGTCATCTACTACGAGAGCTACGTCGTCATCCAGCCCGGCAGCGCCGAGGCGCTGGGCGTGCAGGAGAAGCAGCTCCTGACCGAAGAGGAGTATTTCAACGTCCTCTACCAGATCCGCGAGGACAACAACCGGCTCGACGACGAGGACCCGGACAAGTTCATCGCCATGATCGGCGGCGAGGCCGTCGAGACGATGCTGAAGCGGCTGGAGCTGGAGTCGCTCTCGCACGAGCTGCGCTTCCAGGTCAAGACCGAGACGAGCCAGCAGCGCAAGGCCGAGGCGCTCAAGCGGCTGACCGTCGTCGAGGCGTTCCGGGACGCCCAGAGCCGGATGGACAACCGGCCCGAGTGGATGGTGCTGCGCGTGATCCCGGTGATCCCGCCGGAGCTGCGCCCGCTCGTCCCGCTCGAAGGCGGGCGGTTCGCCACGAGTGACCTGAACGACCTGTACCGCCGCGTCATCATCCGCAACAACCGCCTCAAGCGCCTGATCGACATCAAGGCGCCGGAGGTGATCCTGCGGAACGAGAAGCGGATGCTGCAGGAGGCCGTAGACAGCCTCTTCGACAACAGCCGCAAGGCGAACGCCGTGCGGAGCGACTCGAACCGCGCGCTCAAGTCCCTGAGCGACATGCTCAAGGGCAAGCAGGGGCGGTTCCGCCAGAACCTGCTCGGCAAGCGCGTAGACTACTCGGGCCGCTCGGTCATCGTCGTCGGGCCGGAGCTGGAGCTGCACCAGTGCGGCCTGCCCAAGGAGATGGCCGTCGAGCTGTTTAAGCCGTTCATCATCCGCAAGCTCATCGAGCGTGGCATCGTCAAGACCGTCAAGAGCGCCAAGAAGGTGGTGGACCGGCGTACCGCCGACGTCTGGGACATCCTGGAGAAGGTGATCCAGGGCCGCCCGGTGATGCTCAACCGTGCGCCCACGCTGCACCGCCTGGGCTTCCAGGCGTTCCAGCCGATCCTCACCGAGGGCAAGGCCATCCAGCTCCACCCGCTCGTCTGTACGGCCTTCAACGCCGACTTCGACGGCGACCAGATGGCCGTCCACGTGCCGCTGGCGCAGGACGCGTGCCTGGAGGCGATGGTGCTGATGCTCTCCTCGCACAACATCCTGAGCCCGGCGCACGGCGGCCCGATCGCCGTGCCGACGCAGGACATGGTGCTGGGCCTCTACTACCTCACCAAGAGCCGCAGCGGCATGAAGGGCGAGGGCATGCGCTTCTCGTCCACCACCGAGGTGCGGCAGGCCTACGACCAGGGCATCGTCCACACCCACGCCCGCGTCCACGTCCGCCTGGACGACGGCGAGCTGATCGAGACGACCGTAGGGCGCGTGCTCTTCAACGAGCGCGTCCCCCGCTCGGTGGGCTTCATCAACGAGGTGCTGACCAAGAAGAACCTGCGCGGCATCATCGGCCGCGTGCTCAAGGCCACCGACTTCGCCCGCACCGCCCGCTTCCTCGACGACATCAAGAACGCCGGGTTCGAGCGCGCCACGACGGCCGGCCTGACGTTCTCCCTCGCCGACATCGTCATCCCGGACGAGAAGCACCAGTACATCGACGAGGCCGCCGACGAGGTCAACCGCGCGCGCGGCAACTACGAGATGGGCTTCATCACGGACAACGAGCGCTACAACCAGGTCATCGACATCTGGACGCGCACGAACAACCGGGTCTCCGAGGTCCTCTTCGAGACGCTCAAGAACGACAGCGAGGGCTTCAACGCCATCTACATGATGGCGGACTCCGGCGCTCGTGGCTCCAAAGAGCAGATCCGCCAGCTCGGCGGCATGCGCGGCCTGATGGCCAAGCCGCAGAAGAGCCTCGTCGGCTCGGCCGGCGAGATCATCGAAAACCCGATCGTCTCGAACTTCAAGGAAGGGCTGTCCGTGCTCGAGTACTTCATCTCGACCCACGGCGCCCGCAAGGGCCTGGCCGACACGGCCCTCAAGACCGCCGACGCCGGCTACCTCACGCGCCGCCTCGTCGACGTGGCGCAGGACCTGACCGTGACGCAGTACGACTGCGGGACGCTGCGCGGGATTGCCATCTCGGCCCTCAAGGACAACGAGACCGTCGTCGAGCCCCTCGCGGACCGCATCCTCGGCCGCGTGTCTCTGCACGACGTGCGGGACCCGCTGACGGACGACCTGATCGTGCACGCCAACGAGGTCATCGACGAAGACAAGGCGCGGGCGATAGCCGAGACGAGCATCGAGGAGGTCGAGATCCGCTCGGCCCTCGCGTGCGAGTCGCGGCGGGGCGTGTGCGCGCTGTGCTACGGCCGCAACCTCGGCTCCGGCCGCCTCGTGGAGGAAGGCGAGGCTGTGGGCGTGGTGGCGGCGCAGTCCATCGGCGAGCCCGGCACGCAGCTCACGCTGCGGACGTTCCACGTGGGTGGTACGGCCAGCCGCATCGAGGCCGAGAGCACGATCCAGAGTAAGTACGGTGGCAAGATCGTCTACGAGAACCTCCGCACGGTGACGTTCGAGGGCGAAGAAGGGCCGCGCGACGTGGTCCTCACCCGCCAGGGCGAGATCCGCGTGGTGGACCCGGACGAGGAGAACCGCCAGCTCATCTCCTACGTGATCCCCTACGGCGCCGAGGTGCTCGTCTCGGACGGCGAGATGGTAGAAAAGGGCCAGGTGGTCGCTTCGTGGGACCCCTACAACTCGGTCATCCTCTCCGAGACGGCCGGCTCGATCAGCTTCCAGGACATCATCGAGGGCACCACGTACCGCGAGGAGTCTGACGAGCAGACCGGCTACAAGGAGAAGGTCATCATCGAGAGCCGCGAGCGCACGCTCACGCCGGCCCTCCTGATCCAGACGCAGCAGGGCTCGCAGCGCGAGTATCCGCTGCCGATGCGCGCCCGCATCCAGGTGGACGCCGGAGACGCCGTGCAGGCGGGCCAGGTGCTCGCCAAGATCCCGCGCCAGAGCGCCAAGACGCGCGACATCACGGGCGGCCTGCCGCGCGTGACGGAGCTGTTCGAGGCGCGCACGCCGACGGACCCCGCCGTGGTCTCCGAGATCGACGGCGTGGTCAGCTTCGGCGGGCGTAAGCGCGGTGCGCAGGAGGTCATCGTCACGAGCCGCGACGAGAGCGTCTCGCAGAC
>JAWWAN010000337.1:0-4934 GCA_033721675.1 Rhodothermales bacterium
CGTCGAGCGAGGCGTAGAGCGCGTGGTCCGTCCCGACGAACAGCAGGTCGGGGTTGTGCGGGTCTTCGAGGACGACGTTGACGGGCTCGGCGGGGAGGTCGGTGCCGAGGCGCGTCCAGCTCTGGCCGTAGTCGTCGCTGCGGTAGACGTAGGCGTCGAAGTGGTCCCAGCGGTAGCCGTTGAGCGCCACGTAGACGCGCGCAGGGTCGTGGTGCGAGGCCTCGACGCGGCTGACCCACAGGTCTTGTGGGAGGCCGTCCGAGATGCGCTGCCACGAGGCGCCGGCGTCGCGGGTGACGTGGACGAGGCCGTCGTCCGAGCCGGCGTAGAGTACGCCGAAGCGGAGGGGCGACTCGTCGAGCGAGGTGAGCGTGCCGTAGGGGACGTCGCCGGGTCGGCCGCCCTGCGTGAGGTCGTCCGAGAGCGTCTCCCACGTCTCGCCTCGGTCGAAGCTGCGATGCACCTTGTTGGAGCCGAAGTAGAGGATGTCCTGGTTGTGGCGCGAGAGGTGGATGGGGCTCTGCCAGTTGAACCGGAGGGGCCGCTCGCCGAGTTCATGGCTCGGCTTGATGGCGCTCCGCACGCCGGTGCCTTTCTCGATCCGGAAGTAGTTGCCGAACTGGAAGCCGGTATAGACGACGTCGTTGGAGCGGGTGTCGATCTCCACCTGCATCCCGTCGCCGCCGAGGAGGCGGTCGTAGGGGTAGTCTCCGCTGCCATGCCAGCCGACGCTGTGGCGGTAGGTGTGGGGGCCGTCCCAGACGCCGTTGTCCTGGAGGCCGCCGTAGACGTGGTAGGGATCGGCGTCATCCACCTGTACGGCGTAGAACTGGCCTACGGACGGCGTGTTGGCCTTGTACCACGTCGCGCCGTCGTCGTACGAGATGTTGAGGCCGCCGTCGTTGCCGTTGACGAGGTGGCCGGGCCGCGACGGGCTCACCCAGAGCGCGTGGTGGTCCACGTGGACGTTCGGCTCGTTGATGCTCGCGAACGTCTGGCCGCCGTCCTCAGACTTGAGGATGGGCACGCCCATGATGTAGATGCGCCGGGCGTCGTCCGGCGCCACGCGGATTTCGCCGAAGTAGTAGCCGTACGAGTAGTAGAGGCCGTCGATGAAGTCGTCGTGCGTGCGCGTCCACGTCGCGCCGCCGTCGTCGCTGCGGTACACCTCGGGGCCGATGACCGGGGTGTCGAAGAGCTGCTGGTTGGCATCCTCCAGGTACTCGACGAGGGCGACGGGCGCGATCTCGTCGTTGCGGATCATCTCCAGGACGGACTGCGCCGTGTAGGCGGCGGGGAATCCGTTTTCGCGGAGGTAGGCTTCGAGGTCTTCCTCGGCCACGGCCAGCACCTGCTCCTTGGACATCGTGCGGAGGGCGTCCCGGGTGAGGACGGGCGCGTCCTCGTCCTCCTCGTCGTCGTCCGGGCGGCGGGCCTGGTTGTCGAGCAGGGCGTAGAGGACGCCGGAGGGATGGATCGCCAGCCCGATGCGCCCCACGTGCGGGCCGGCCGGGAAGCCGCTGCCCTCGGTTGTGAGGCGCGTCCACGTCCGGCCGCCGTCTTCCGATTTCCAGATCCCCGACCCCTCGCCCCCCTCGACGAAGTTCCACGCGCGCCGCTCGCGGTGCCAGGAGGCCGCGTAGAGCACGTCCGGGTTGGAGGGATCGAGGACGAGATCGACGACGCCGGTGTCGTCGTCCACGAAGAGCGTCTGGGTCCAGGTCTCGCCGCCGTCGGTGGTGCGGTAGACGCCCCGGTGGGGGCTGGAGGCGTAGAGCGCCCCGAGGGCAGCCACCCAGACGGTATTGGGGTCGTCCGGATGGATCAGGATGCGGCCGGTGCGGTGGGTTTCGGCGAGGCCCCGGTGCTGCCACGTCGCGCCGCCGTCGTCGCTGCGGTACACGCCTGTGCCGGCGTAGGAGGAGCGGCTGGAATTGTTCTCTCCGGTCCCGGCCCAGATCGTGCCGCCGTGGGCCCAGTCCACGGCGATGTCCCCGAGCGTCATTACGGCCTGATCGTCGAAGCGGGGTGCGAAGGAGAGGCCGTTGTTGGTCGTCTCCCAGAGGCCGCCCGAGGCGTAGGCCACATAGAGGTGGGTGGGGTCGGCAGGGTTCACATCCACGTCCACCACACGGCCGCTCATCACGGTCGGGCCGATGTTATCGAAGGGCACGTTCGCCACGAGCGAGCTGCCGAAGAGGCGCTGGCGCTGTGCGAAGCCGCGCAGGCGGGCCTCGGCCGGGGTGGCGGCGACGGCAGAGTCCATCACGGGCGGGGCTTCCTCGTCCGGTCCCGTCTGGGCGGCGGCGGGCTGGGCGGCGACGAGGAAAGCGCAGAACCAGAACAGGAGATAGCGCATCGGGCAGGCGTCGTGGGGACGGAGAGGACGGTGCGGCAGCGTCTGCAAAGTACGGGTCCGCCTCGTCTTCTGCACCGGCACGCGGGGGGTTTGTACGCCGAGCACCTCCGCCCTATTTTGTCGATAGTACGGTACGGGCCTCCTATTCCCCGTCGTGGGAGAGACTATTTTTTTGGCGACGCTGAGGGGATCGGGCCGACGGCACGTCCTCACCCTCTATTCGCTCCGGAACGATGCGCTCATCGCACTTCGCCCGCACCGCCTGCGGCGTGCTCGCCGCCCTCCTGCTGGCCTCCGCCGGCGCCCCGAACAGCGCCGCGCAGGAGCGCCGGGCGCTGGGTCCGCCGGCCTCGCGCCTCGCCTCCGGCGGCATCCCGTCGCCGTTCGACTACGAAGGGCCGATCCTCCCGCGCGGGCTCCGCTTTGGCATCCTAGGCGGCCCCTGCTTCGACGCCGAAGCCTCCAGCCGGTCGTGCCATACCGGCGCCATCGACCTCCAGTACTACTTCGCGCGGGGCGACCTCGCCAAGCTCGACGCCCGTCCGTCGGCCCTGCGGCGGGCTCTGCCCGGTTTGCAGAGCGAGGAAACCATCTTCAGCGCCCGCGCCGCGCTGACCGTCTCGAATGATACCTGGCCGGACAAGGAACCGCCGGACTCGGAGGCGCCGAACGCTCGGGTCGGTCTCCCCACGCGCGCCGCGCACGGAGCCGTGGCCGCTGCGCCACCACGGGTGAAGCACAACGGCTCGTTCACCGCGACCTTCGAACTCACGCTGCCCATCCCGGTGGAGCCGCAGTTTCTGGTAGAGCCCTTCGCCGGCGGCGGCCGGGGCCTCGTCCGGCGCGACGGCCCCTCCGGAGGGCGCTCCACCGTCGAGGACACCGGGTTCTGGGTGGCCACCTACGGGCTCGATGTGACGATGCGCACGCCCTGGCGGCTGCCCCTGCTGCGCTATCAGATCGACCTGCGGGCGCAGTACCGGGGCCTGGTCTACTTCCCCGACGAGATCACGTACCTCTTCCCGAATGGCACGTCGGCGGTGGTGGACGACACCAAGCGGGTCTCCAGCGCGGCTCTCCTGTTCGGCCTCGGGCTGCACCTGTGAGCGTGCCCATCCCCGTCCGCTATTCGCCCTGCATGGCCTCCCACCGCTCGTAGCGACGCTCGAAGACGGCGGCCGAGTCGGGCTGTTCCTGGGCCCGGTAGAGCTGCCCGAGGGTGGTCAGGACCAGCCCGGCGTGCGCGTGGCCCGGCCGCGTGCGATAGAATGCATAGCTGCGGCGGAGGGCCTGCTCGGCGTCGTCGAGGCGCTGCTGTTCCAGGAGGCTCTGCCCGAGCCAGAGGCGCGTGTAGGCCTCGTACAGGCTATCCCCCGGAGCCAGCCCGGGCGGCTGGGCGGCGAGGGCAGCATACAGACCTAGCGCCTCTCCCAGCACGGACTCGGCCTCGGCGGCGGCCCCGGTGCTCAGCAGCAGCTGCCCGTAGGCGATGAGCGTGAAGAGCGGATCGCGCGGCCGGCCGGTGGCGCGTTCGACGGCGAGGGCCCGCCGGTAGTACCGGGCCGCCTGGGCGGGCTCGTCGAGGTTGCGGTGGTAGAGCTGAGCGAGGGCGTAGTAGCCTCGCCCGTGGGTGAAGTGATCCGGCGGGTAGACCGCCTCGTAGATGGAGACGGCCCGGAGAATGGACTGCTCCGCGCTCCGAAGCTCGCCCAGATTGCGCTGCACCCGCGCCAGCATCATGAGGGTGTTGGCCGTCTCGGAACGCGGCCTGGCGAAGGTGACGTCGAGGCGGCGGAGGGCCTCCAGGAACCACCGCTGGGCCTGCTCCAGATCGCCCCGATGGTACTGCACCGTAGCCAGGATGCGGCGGGCCAGCGCCCAGGCGAGTTGGACGTCTGGGTCCTCGGGGCGGTCGTCCAGCAGCGCTTCGCTCATCGCGACGGCGCGCCGGCCCCAGGCAAGGGCCTCCTCGTACCGGCCCCGATCGTCGTTGATGAACGCGAGGTTCAGCTGCAGATCGAGCCGGAGGGGAGAGGGGTCCGCGTCGCTGCCGCCGAGGACGTCCAGCCCACGCCGGTAGAGGGAGTCGGCGCGGACGGGCCGGCCGGTGTTCTGCGCTACCAGGCCCAGCCCGAGGAGCGTCTCGGAGAGGTCGGGATGCGCCGGGCCGAGCGCCTCGACCTTCGCGCGGTAGGCATCGAGGAGCAGCGTCTCGGCCTGCTCGAACCAGGTGTACTCGATGCTGATGAAGGCGATGGCGTCCATGACGCTGGCGCGGTCCAGCGGATCGACGAGCGTGCCGAGCCGCTCGATCAGCGCCGTGATCAGCTCGCGCTGCGTGAACGTCTGGTCCAGCACCTCGCCCGGCGCGTCGGGGTCGGTGAGCTGGATGAGCCCCTTGACGATGAAGTCGCGCGTGGCGGTGGCGCGCTCGGCCTCCCGCGCGGCGATGCGCGCCTGCGTGAGGGCGCCGAGCAAGCCGCCGAAGAGGGATAGGAAGGCGAAGGCGGCGGCAGCCACGCCGAGCCGGTGGCGCCGGACGAACTTCGCCGCGCGGTACCGCCACGTGTCGTCC
>JAWWAN010000338.1:0-4923 GCA_033721675.1 Rhodothermales bacterium
GAACTCGTGGGTGGACGAGCGGATGGACCCCGAGAAGTCCACGCGCGCGGCGGCCCGCCACCTGCGCGACCTCTACCAGCAGTACGGCAACAACTGGCACGTGGCGCTCGCCGGGTACAACTGCAGCCCGCGCTGCATCAAGCGCGCCATCGCCAAGGCCGGCGGCTCGATGAGCAACATGCCATCCTACTGGGACATCTACCCGTACCTGCCGCGCGAGACGCGGGGCTACGTGCCCCAGTTCATCGCCTTCTCGCTCATCATGAGCAACCCGGACGCGTTCGGCCTCTCCACGGTCCGCAGCGGCCCGCGCTACGCCTACGACCTCGTCTCGGTGCAGGGCATGCTCTCGCTGGAGGACGTAGCCCGGATGGCCGGCACGGACCTGGCGACGATCCGCGCGCTCAACCCGGAGCTGGTGCGGCCCACGCTGCCGCCCTCGAACGGCGCCTACGCGCTGCGCCTGCCGCCCGGCACCTACGACGTCTTCGCCGCCGCCTTCGACGATCTCCCGGAGACCACCCGCCGGCCGGTGGGTGAGCACACGGTGCGGCGGGGCGAGAGCCTCGGCGCGATCGCCTCGCGCTACGGCGTCTCCGTGCGCGACCTGAAGGCCTCGAACGGGCTGCGCAGCAACACCATCCACCCGGGCCAGCGCCTCGTGGTGCCGGTGGAAGGCTACCAGGGCGCCGCCTCGCTGGCCGACGCCCAGCCGGTGCGCGTCGAGTATGGCTCGCGCCGCATCCGGCCCATCGAGCCGCAGAGCACGCTCGCCGTGGCCCGCTCCGGCCCCTCCGCTCCGGCCGCGCCGGTGGTGCGCACCAGCGAGCCGACGCCGCGTGAGGCTACGCCCGCCGCCACGCCCGCCCGCCGCGAGGCTACGCCCGCCGCCAGCACGCGCGTCACCTACCGGGTGCGGCGCGGCGATACGCTGGGCAAGATCGCCTCGAAGTACGGCGTCTCGGTCCGGCAGATCCAGCAGTGGAACAGCATGCGCGGCACCACGATCAAGGTGGGCCAGCGCCTGACGCTCTACGCCGACGGCAACACGGCCAGCCAGCCGGAGTACGTGATCCACAAGGTGCGGCGCGGCGAGAGCCTCGGCAAGATCGCCTCGCGCTACGGCACGTCCGTCTCCAACCTCAAGAAGTGGAACAACCTGCGGCGCAACACCATCCATCCCGGGCAGACGCTGAAGATCTACCGCTGACCCTTCCCACCCTGCTTCTTCCGGAAAAGGCGCCCCGTTCGCGGCGGCGCCTTTTTTCGTCCGCGGGTCTGCTCACAGATTCCATACCACGGAAAGAACCAGGTTGGGGATGACGGTGCGGCTGCCGCGCCGCGCCGTCCGGCGGATGTGGCCGGCGGTGGCCTCCGGCAGTGGACCGTAGAGCCGGCGGTAGACGTGCTGGAGGTTGAGCCAGCCGTCCAGGCGGAGCGCCGAGCCGCGCAGCATCGGGTAGGTAATCGTCGCAGTCGGGCCGATCTGCTCGATCCACTGGCGCGCCGGGCGGGTGATGGAGGCCAGGAGCACGGTCCCTTCCTCGTCCCGCAGGACCTCGCCGGCGGCATCGAGGCGGGCATAGCGGACGGTGGCGGTGCGCTCGTAATCGGTCCGGATGAAGACCCGCAGGCCGATCTCGGTGAGCAGGCGGCGGCCTGCCTGCACGCGCGCCCACGCGCTGTAGGTACGGAGGGTGTCGAAGGGGATCTCGGTGAAATCATCCCAGAAGAGGCGGCCCAGGCGAAGGTCCTCGTAGCTGCCGCTGGCACGCAGCACGAGCCCCCGGCCCAGGTCTTGCTCGGCGCTCACGTCGTAGCGCATCGAGCGGGCGGCCTGGTCGGTGGGGCGGCGGCCGGGCAGCACGAAGTCGTCCACGGTATAAGTGGCGCGTAGCTCGGCGCCGAGCGTGGCGCGGGTGCGGGGCGCGGGAGTCCAGCGGAGCGCCGGGCGCAGCCGCAGCGTGCGCTGGATGTTGTTCTCGGCCGAGCGCGCCGCGTTCAGGTAGACGGTGTGGAAGAACGAGCCGAAGATGCGCAGATCGAGGTCCAGGTAGCGGCTGAAGCGAAGCAGGGCGGCGGCCTCGCCGCTGTAGAAGACCTCGTCGCGGTCGTCCGGGTTGGCCTCGGGCGTGTCGTGGCGGATGATGCGGGCATCGCCGCCGGCCTGCAGGGCGAGGCGGGGGCCGAGCACGCCGCGCACCGAGGCCGAGAGCGCGAGCGTGCCCTCGTCGTAGTCGGCCTGGCGCAGCAGGTTGGTCTTCTGCGCGGCCTCGGCGGCCGGCAGCGCATCGCGGTTGGCGAGGCGGCGGCGCTCTGTGGCCGCGCCGGCACGCAGGGCGACGCGGGCGGCCACGGCCGGGCGCTCGTAGGCGAGGCCGGCCTCGGCGTCGAGGGCGCGGCGGTTGAAATCCGTCTCGAAGAAGAGCGTCTCGTCCGGCGCGCGCTCGGTGCGGACGAACCGGTTGTTGGAGACCGCGTCCAGCCGGCCGGTCAGGACGGCGCCGCGGTAGAAGGGCGCTTCCAGCTCCAGCCCCACCTCCAGCGTATCGCTCGTAGTGGCCTCGACGGACTCAGGCGGCAGCCCGGTGGCATCCCGGTTGAGAAACGAGACGGCTCGGTAGACGTCGCGGCGGACGCTGGCGGCGCGGAACGTAGAGGCCAGGCGCGTGCGCTCGAAGATGCGGGCGGCGCCCCCGTCGAGGCGGAGGCGATGGCCGCGGCGCGGGGTGAGGCGCTGCCACGCCCCGTCGGCGCCGAGGCGGAGGCGGTAGTCCTGGAGGGGCGGTGGGGCCAGGTGGAGGCGCGCGCCGAAGGCGGGGCCGGCATCGAGGCGGAGGGGGGCCGTGCCTTCGGGGCCGGCGGCGCCGGGCCGGCGGTCCCACGCGGCGCCGGCGAGGGGCTCGACCCACGCGAACGGCCGGGGCGCCCAGCGGAGGCCGCCGTAGACCTCCTGCGAGAGCACCCGGCTGAGGCCGAACCACGCCGTCTGCCCTTCCAGCCGGAGCGCGGTCTCCGCACCCAGCGGGCGGGCCGCCTCCCAGTCGAGCCGATCCTCGTCGCGGAACCGCAGTTCGTCGTCGAAGAGGATGAAGGCGTCGGAGAGGAAGCGGTTGGTGAGCGCGACGTCCCACCCGGCCAGGCGGGCCTCGAAGCGCGCCGTCGAGGTCCAGCGGAAGCGGTTGACGTCCCGCTCGAAGGCGGTTTCGAGGCGCCGCACGGGCTGCGCCCGGGCCGTCGTCCAGGCGAGGCCTACGAGCAGGAGCAGGAGGAGGGAGCGGGCCGTCATGCTCCCAATATCGATCCTGTCGCGCCCCCGGTCTAGCCGCAACGGATCACCCCGGCGGCCACTTCATCTTGCGGCCGCCCAGCAGGTGCAGGTGCAGATGCGCTACGGATTGCAGCCCGTGCTCCTTGCAGTTGATCACGACGCGATAGCCCGCCTCCAGGCCCTCCTGCTCCGCGACGCGGCGGGCCGCCAGCAGCAGATGACCCGCCAGCGCCTGGTCGTCGTCGGTCAGGTCGTCGAGAGTGGGAATGGGGCGGCGGGGCACGATGAGGACGTGGACGGGCGCCTGCGGGTTGATGTCCCGGAAGCCCACGCAATGGTCGTCCTCATAGAGGATCTCGGCCGGGATGTCGCGCTCGATGATGCGCTCGAAGAGGGTCCGTTCTTCAGCCATAGACGCAGCACGGATGGGGGAACGAAGGCGTAGGGCAATATACACGCTGCACGCCAGCGGCGCAGGGCCCCGGGGCGGCGCGGCCCGCCGGCGTCGAACAATCCCCCGGGAGGGGCCGTTCTCTCCTTCCTCCCCGGCCGGCCGGAGCGCCGGGGTCCGCAGACAAATAGTGGTAACGGAGGCCGCCTGCCGAAACGTTCAAAACGTCCAAACCGTTCATTCGCTACCACACCCCGTACCGCCCTGCCATGCCCACCGTCTACGTCACGCGCAAGCTTCATTTCAACGCCGCGCACCGGCTCCACAACCCGGCGAAGCCCGAGGACTGGAATCGGGAGACGTTCGGGCTGTGTAACAGTCCCAACTGGCACGGACACAACTATGTGCTGGAGGTGACCGTCGCCGGCGAGCCGGACCCCGATACGGGCTACGTGATCGACCTGGGGGTGCTCAAACGGATCGTCACGGAGCGCATCCTTGACCGGGTGGACCACAAGAACCTGAACCTCGACGTCGATTTCATGCAGGGCATCCTGCCCTCTACCGAGAACTTCATCGTGGCTATCTGGAACGAACTCGCGGGTGCCCTGCCCGCCGGACGCCTGTACCGCCTCCGCCTCTACGAGACCGAACGCAACTTCGCCGAATACCGCGGCGAGTGATCGTCCCCTCGCCCGCTCCCATCCTATATCCTGCGGTCATCCCGATGCCCAGCAAAGAACTGACGCTCCATCGCAACGCGGCCAACGGCGCTCCCCGCCGTGCCTATCCCGACGACGAGCTCGACTACAAGGTGCCGCTGCTCTACCAGCGCGAAGACGTGTACTGCGAGGACGTCACGCAGCGCCTGGCCAGCCGCGTCCACGACGTCCTCTCCACGCTTGGCGAGGACCCCGGCCGCGAGGGGCTGGTGAAGACGCCCGTGCGGGTGGCCAAGGCGTACCAGTTCCTCACGCATGGCTACGGCATGGACCCGCGCGCGATCCTCGAATCCGCGCTCTTCGCCGAGGAATACAGCGAGATGATCGTCGTCAAAGACATCGAGATCTACTCGCTCTGTGAGCACCACATGCTGCCGTTCTTCGGCAAGGCGCACGTGGCCTACATCCCCAACGGGCACATCGTGGGGCTGAGCAAGATCCCGCGCGTGGTGGATGTCTTCGCGCGGCGGTTGCAGGTGCAGGAGCGCCTCACGCTGCAGGTGCGAGACGTCATCCAGGACGTGCTCAAGCCGCTGGGC
>JAWWAN010000339.1:0-4912 GCA_033721675.1 Rhodothermales bacterium
GCATCTTCAACTACATGTGGCGCTACACCTACAACCTGCGGGCGCTCTACGAGACGCCCACGCTGCCGGAGGACGCACCCGGCGGGGCAGGGCGCGGCGCCGTGGCCGAGCTGCTGGAGGAGGCCCGCGCGGAGGGGCGGACGCTCCTGACCGAGCACGAGTCCAAGCTCGTCCTCGCCCACTACGGCATCCCGACCGTGGAGACGCAGGTCGCCACGGACGTCGCGGCGGCCGTCGCGGCAGCCGACGCGATCGGCTACCCGGTCGTGCTCAAGCTGCATTCGCGGGCCATCACGCACAAGATGGACGTGGGCGGGGTGCGCCTCAACCTGGCCGATGCCGGCGCCGTGCGCGCGGCCTTCGACGCCATCCGGGACGGGGTCCGGAAGATCGGCCGCGAAGACGCCTTCGACGGCGTCACCGTGCAGCCCATGGTGCGGCTGGACGGCTACGAGCTCATCATCGGCAGCTCCATCGACGCGCAGTTCGGCCCCGTGCTGCTCTTCGGCTCCGGCGGGTCGCTCGTCGAGGTGTACCGCGACCGGGCGCTGGGCCTGCCGCCGCTCAACACCACGCTGGCCCGGCGCATGATGGAGCAGACCCGCATCTACGAGGCGCTGCACGGCGTGCGCGGCCGGCCGCCGGTAGACCTCGACGCGCTCGAACAGCTGCTGGTGCGTTTCAGCCACCTCGTCGTCGAGCAGCGGGCGATCCGCGAAGTCGAGATCAACCCGCTGCTGGCCTCGCACGAGCGGCTGCTGGCCCTCGACGCCCGCGTGGTGCTGCACGACCCCGCCACGCCGCCCGAAGACCTCCCGGCGCTCGCCATCCGGCCGTACCCGCGCCGCTACGTCGGGGCGTTCACGATGCGCGACGGGACGGAGGTGACGATCCGCCCGATCCGCCCCGAGGACGAACCGCTCGTGGTGGCCTTCCACGAGAAGCTCTCCGAGCGGAGCGTCTACCTGCGCTATGCCGGGCTCCTCCAGTTCAGCCAGCGCGTGGCCCACGAGCGCCTCGCCCGCATCTGTTTCATCGACTACAACCGCGAGATGGCGCTCGTGGCCGAGTGCGACGGCACGGACGGCCCGGAAATCCTGGGCATCGGGCGGCTGACGCAGCGGCCCGGGCTGGGCGAGGCCGAGTTCGCCATGCTCGTCCGAGACGACGTCCAGGGGCAGGGCCTCGGCACCGAGCTGCTGCGACGGCTGATCCGGGTGGGGGAGGAGGAAGGGCTCGACCGGATCACGGCCGACATCCTGGTGCAGAACCGGGCGATGCAGCAGGTCGTCCGCCGCCTCGGGTTCGACCTCGTGCGCAGCGACGACCCGGCCGACGCGATGATCCGGGCGGTGAAGGCCCTGGGCAGCGGCTCGGGGGGATGACCGGGCGCCGGAGCGGGCGGCGGGGCGCTGCGGGCGGGCATCCTCCCCCAAAATCCCCGAAAACGGCATCCATTGCAAGACTATCACGGTTGTAACCTGATCTTTGGCCCCAGGGCTGTGTACTGTTACTCGTCGTGCTCCGGGCAGGCGGGAGCCGTACGTCCATTTGTGTGCAGCACCATGTACAGCACGCAGCAACGAGGTTAGCGGGGTGAGCGTCACCGGCGAAGATATCGAGCAGGCGAACCCCGGCACCGAGGGGGGCGACGCGCTCGTGCAGATGCAGGCGCGCCTGCACGAGGCCGAGCAGCGCTTCGAGCGCCTGATGAACCTGATCCCGGACGCGCTCGTCCTGGTGGACGACCAGAACCGGATCCGGCATGTCAACCGCCGTGCCCTGCGCCTCGTCGGGGCCCAGACCCGGGAAGAGGTACTCGGGCGGTCCATCCTCGACTTTCTCGCGCTCGAAGAGGGCGCGCGCGCCCCGGAGGCCCGCACCCCGTTCAGCAAGGACGAACTACGCCAGGGCCGCCTCCGCGTGCTCAACGCCGAGGGTGACGAGGTGCCGGTACAGGCGGCGGCGGTGACGGTGCCCTACGAGGGCGGCGAAGCCGTGCTGGGCCGGGCGCAAGACCTGCGCCAGCGCCAGCGCATCGAGCACGCCCTCTCGCAGACCGAAGACCTCTTCCGCCGCGTCTTCGAGGCCAACCCGGCCGCCGTGACCATCACGACGCTCGAAGACGGCACCGTGCTGGCGGCCAACCCCGCGGCAAAACGCATGTCTGGCTTCGCCCCGGAATCCTACGTGGGTACCTCGCTCGCCGGGAACTGGGCGCAGCCGGAGCAACGCGCGGCCATCGTCGAGCGCGTACGGGCCGACGACCTCGTGGAGAACGAGGAGGTGCGGATCGTCACGCCGGCGGGCGAAGAGAAGATCTTCCAGGGGTCGTACCAGCGGATCGAGCTTCACGGCGAGACCTGTATGCTCTCGGTCGTCCTCGACGTCACGGAGGAACGCCGGGCGCAGGCGGCCCTCCACGAGCGCGAGGCCATCCTCCGCTCGTTCTACGAGACCGTCCCCACCATGATGGGCGTCGTGGAGGTGCACGGCGAGGACATCCTCCATATCTCGGACAGCGGGGCCTCGGCGGCGTTCTTCGGCACGACGTCCGAAGCCATGCACCGCCGCTACGCGAGCGACCTCGGGGCGCCGGCGGAGGTCATCCAGCAGTGGATCGACGCCTACTACACGGCGCGAGACACCGGGGCGCCGGCCCGCCTCGAATACCTCCACGAGCGGGAACAGGACGCCCGCTGGCTCTCCGCCGTCGTCGCCCACATCCAGACCCTCCCCGACGGGACCGACCGCTACTCGTACGTCATCACCGACGTCACCGACCGCAAGGCCGTCGAGGCCGAGCTGCGGCAGGCCAAGGAGGAGGCGGAGTCCATCGCCCGCCTGCGCAACATCATCCTGAACAACCTGACGCACGAGGTCCGCACGCCGCTGACGGTGATTCTGGGCTTCACCTCGATGCTGCGCAAGGGCGTCCGTCCGCAGTTCGAGCGGTTCGTGAGCCTGATCGAGCGCAGCGGCCGCCGCCTCATGCTGATGCTCGACACGATTCTGGACCTGGCCCAGCTCGAAGTCGGGGCGGTGCATCTGGTGCCGCGCGCGCTGGACGCCGTAGAGCTGGTCGAGAGCGCTGTAGAGACGATGCGGCCCCAGGCGGAGGCCAAGGGGCTCGCGCTGCGCCTGGAGCGCCCCGAGGAGTCGGTGCCGGCTCACTTCGATCAGCGGCTCCTCACCCGCGTGTTGCACAACCTCCTCGACAACGCCATCAAGTTTACCGAGGAAGGCGAAGTGCGCCTGCTGCTGCGCGCCGACGAGGACATGCTCTACATCGAGGTCCACGATACGGGCATCGGCATCGACGAGCTGTACATGGAACACCTCTTCGACGAGTTCTCGCAGGAGAGCACGGGCCTGGAGCGCACGTACCAGGGCAGCGGCCTCGGGCTGGCCGTCTCCAAGCGCCTCGTCGAGCTGGCCGGCGGGCACATCGAGGTCGAGAGCCGGAAGGGGCGGGGGAGCGTCTTCACGGTGGCCGTGCCGCGCTACGTCGAGGCCTGACGGCCCGGCCCGGGCCTGAAACCATCGAAGGGCGGTCTCATAGATACTCCGGTCTCATAGCTACTCCGGACCCCGCTCGTTCATCCTAGCCGTCTCTGCCGATGCGTCTTCTCCGGGATCTCGCGCTGCTGTACCTCGCCGTCGCTCAGAGCTCGGACGACGCCCTCAGCAGCGCCGAGCTCGACGCCGTCACCGACACGCTGCCCCACCCCTGCGCCGGCCTCGACCGGGCCGCGGTGCAGAACCTCGTGATGGCGGCCATGACGGAGCACCTGGACGCGCCGGCGCGCAACGCGGCGGCCCGCCAGGTGGTCTCCGACCTCGGGGAGGGGCTCACCGGCCCCCAGCAACGCGCCGTCCTGGACGACCTCGGCCGCATCGCCCGGGCCGACGGCGTCCTGCTCGACTCCGAGCGCGACCTGCTCGCCGCCATCGCCGAGGCGTGGCACCTGCCCCATCCGGCACCGCCGCCGGCCAGCCCCGCCGCCGAGGAGGACGGCGGCGCCCTCCATCACCTCGTCTTCCTCTACCTGCTCCTCGCGCACGGCACAGACCAGGACCTCAGCGAAAACGAGCGGCAGGTGATCCGCACCCGGCTGCGCGCATGGCGCCCGGCGCTCTCCGACGGCCGGATCCGCGCCGTCTTCGAGCGGGCACTCGAACGGTATGCCCACGGTGCCACGCCCGAGCGCGTCAGCGAGTCCGTGGCCGTCGTGCGCGAGGCGCTGCCCGAAGCCCGGCGCCGCGCCGCCTTCGACGACCTCGTCCAGATCGCCAACGCCGACGGCCTCTTCCTCGACAGCGAAGAAGATCTGCTCAACGAGCTGCGCTCCGCCTGGGACCTCGGCACCTATACCGGCTTCAGCGATCTGGGCGGCGCAGAGTAGCGGGCGGCCGACGAACCGCGCGCCGCGCGCCTGACAGGTCACATCTGGCGCACCTTGCGGACGATGCGCAGGGCCATCTCCAGCGCCTGCTCGGCGTTGAGCCGAGGATCCACGAGGGAAGTGTAGGCCCGCTCCAGGTCGGTCTCGTCCAGCCCGCGCGCGCCGCCGATGCACTCGGTCACGTTCTCGCCGGTGAGCTCGAAGTGGACGCCGCCGAGGTGCGAGCCGCCCGCCTTGTGGAGGTCGAAGGCCAGCTCCAGCTCGGCCAGAATCCGGTCGAAGCGGCGGGTCTTGAAGCCGGAGCCCGTGCGCTCGGTGTTGCCGTGCATGGGGTCGCAGCACCAGAGCACCCTCGTGCCGGTGGCGCGCACGGCGCCGAGGAGGGGCGGGAGGGCGCGCTCGATGCGGTCGGCGCCGAAGCGGGTGATGAGCGTCAGGCGGCCGGGCTCGTTGTGCGGGTCGAGGTGGCGGAGGAGCGCCGCGAGCTCGGACGGGGGCAGGTCGGC
>JAWWAN010000340.1:0-4893 GCA_033721675.1 Rhodothermales bacterium
ACCCCGGAGCGGGTACAGCTTCCCCCAGAGCCCGCTCAGCTGCTTCCACTGCGGGTCGGGGAAGAGCGCCCCCCCCATCGCACAGCTGAGCCGGACGCGCGTCCACGGCACCGGGTGCGGGTCGTCCAGGTTCGTGCGGAAGACGAACGCGCGGGGCAGGCTCACCACGCCGATCAGGCCGAGCGTGCTGCCCACGCCCAGATGCGCGAGCGCCCAGAAGTCGGCCACGATCTCGGAGATCCAGCGGTCCCAGAGCGGCCAGACCGCGCGGAGCGCCGGGTCGCTGACCTGGATCTTTCGCAGGTCGGCCCGGAGCGAATCGACGAGGCCGAGCAGGGCGGCGCCCTGGTGGCCGACCTCGTGGATGAGGGACGAGCCGATGCCGCTGCCCACCATGCGCTCGCGCGGCACCCGGATGATGGCGACCGGGTTCTTGCCGCCGCCAGGCAGGCGGGTGCGCGCCCGCCGGATGGCGGCGCCGTGGCCGCGGTCCAGGTAGCACAGCACCGGCGGCGCGGTATAGTAGCGCCCGCGCAGCTCCAGCGCATCCGCCGAGACCACGTCCAGCCCCGAGAGCCAGACGCCGTTCTCGTGCTCGCTGCGCTGCGTCAGCACGTCGGCGAACAGGTCGAACTGGGTCAGCACTTTGTTGAAGAGCAGCTTGAGCAGGGCGTAGCGGCGCTGCACGTGGGCCGGCGTGGCCCGCCGCCCCGGCGGGCTGGCGAGCCAGGCCCGGTAGCGCTGCACCATCCGGCGGAGCTGGCGGCGGCCCTGGATCAGATAGCGCTCGATGCCTTTCTGCGCCGCCGGCGACGGTGCCGCCGCCGGCGCCATCGGCATCGTGAGCGCGAAGGGCTTGACGCGCCCCAGGCGCGTCAAGAGGGCCGCCGCCTCCTGGTCCATCAACCCGTGTGCATCGGTGAGCTTGTTCATCGGCCCCTCACGCTCCGTGGACCACGATCTTGCGGCCCCGGCGCGTCCAGCGCCCAGACTTCCCGCGCGCGCCGGCCAGCGGCGGCGCCTCTTTGGAGACCGCACCCTTGCTCTTCTTCACCAGACCCGGTGCGTGCTTCTTGGCCGCCGACTTCATGGCCTTTTTCACCACTTTCTTCGACGGCGCCTTCGCGGGCGCCACCATGGCCTTCTTGGTCGCGTCCGCGGCGAAGCGCACGAAGCGGCGGGCGGCCTCGAACTCCATCTCGTCCGGGTGCAGGCATTCCAGCTCGAGCTCCAGCCCGAGGCGGCGGGCCGCCCAGCGCCCGGAGGCCCGCCCGAGCCGGGCGCCGGCGCCCCGCGCCCCGACCCGGCTGCCGACCCACCCGCCGAGGTCGGCGCCGGCCCGCGAGAACGTGCGGCGGGCGGTGCGGCGCAGACCGCTGGTGAGCGTACGGCCCGTCCGCGACCGCAGGAACCGCCGCGCCAGCGGCACGGCCTTCCGGATGAGGCTCCCCAGGAAGAATTCGGATTCGAGCTCGCGCCCGCCATACCGGCTCCGCGAGCGGCCGGGGTAGCGGCTCCGCATGCGGCTCCGGTAGCGGCTGGGGTAGCGGCGCCGCGTGCGGCGCTGCGAGGGCCGCCGCCGGGAGCGGCCCCTGAAGAGCCCGCCGAGCAGCTTCGAAGCGCCCCGCGCGACGTGCGGCAGCGCCTTCATGGCGAGCGGAGCGACCGCGCTGGCGAGGAGCCCCAGAAACTGCTCCATCTCCTGATCGTCCTGCACGCTGAGCAGCTCGGAGGCCAGCTCCATCTCGGTGTCGGGGTCGAGCACGCCGCTCTCGAACTCGTCGTCGTACTCGAACTCGCTCTCGAATTCGTCCTCGAACTCGTCATCATACTCGAACTCGCTCTCGAATTCATCCTCGAACTCGTCGTCGTACTCAAACTCGCTCTCGAACTCGTCGTCGTACTCGTCCTCGAATTCGTCCTCGAACTCGAATTCGTCGTCGTACTCGAACTCGCTCTCGAACTCGTCCTCGAACTCATCGTCATACTCGCCGTCGTACTCGAACTCGGCTTCGAGTTGGGTGCGATCCAGGTCGTGCATGGCTTTACCTCCGAACGGGTTGGTGATACAGGGTGGCTGGATGCGTCGGTGCCGTCAGGCGCCGAGGAGAATCAGGGAGCGGCCTCTGCGGACCCACCGCCCGGTACGGCGTCGCCCCGCACGCAGGGCGGGAGGCCCACCGAACCGGGGTTTGACCAGCCCCGGCGCGTGCTTCTGGGCGGCCTTCTTCAGCGCGGTCCGCGCGACCGCACGGGCCGGGGCGCTGGCGGGTGCTCTGGCGGCCTGCCGGGCCGCCTCCCCGGCCAGGCGGACATCCCGGCGGGCCACCTCGAACTCCTGGTCTTCGGGGCTGAGGCCCTCCAGTTCCAGCCCGAAGAGCCGCCCGCCGGCGCTGGCGAGGCGGCCGCCGAGGGCGGCCCCCACCGGCCCCCCGAAGAACCCTCCGACGGCCTTCCCGGCGAAGGGCAGGGCCTTCTTGGCAATCCCACGCAGCGCCCCGCCGACGGCCCGCCCCACTCTGGATTTTGCGAAGCGCTTGACCCCCCGCACGGCCCGCTTGAATACTTTCCCGAGGAAATAGTCCAGTTCCTCGTCGCTGCCAAGGGTCAGCAGCTCGGCCGCGAGCTCCATCTCGGTCGCCTCGTCGAACGGGCCTTCGACGTCGAACTCGTCCTCGAACTCGTCCTCGAACTCGTATTCGTCGTCGTACTCGTCCTCGTACTCCGCTTCGAGCAGGTGTTGGGTATCGTCCAGCATGGGAGCACCTCCGCACGGGATTTGTGGCGTTGCAGGCGACGACGAGAGACCCTGGCAACAGGCGTGCCAGCGCCCGGATCGGGCCGTAGCAGCGTGCGGGAGGGCACCGGGGAGGGCTGGAAGCGAAGCCGGCTTCGGGATGCGGGGGCGCTGCGCCGAGCCGGGCGAAGCCGGCTTCGCCCGGGCGGTTGCGGCCGAACCTATCGCCGTGCCCCACGTTCATGCGAGGCCCGTGCACGGCGCCCGCCGCTGCATCCGCCGCAGAAATCCAACCCCACGGTGCCATCCATGGAGACGACCACGAAGACCGAACGCGCGATTTTCGCCTCCGGCTGTTTCTGGGGGACCGAGTACCACTTCATGCAGGCCCCGGGCGTGCTCTCGACCCGCGTCGGCTACACGGGCGGCACCGTCCCGAACCCCTCCTACCGCGAGGTCTGCCGTGGCAAGACGGGCCACGCCGAGGCCATCGAGGTCGTCTACGATCCGGCGAAGATCGACTACGAGACGCTCGCCCGGCTCTTCTTCGAGACGCACGACCCCACGCAGGTCAACCGCCAGGGGCCCGACGTCGGCGAGCAGTACCGCTCGGCCGTCTTCTACCTGAACGACGCGCAGAAGGCCGTCGCCGAGAAGCTCATCGGCATCCTGGAGGAGCAGGGCTACGACGTGGCGACCGAGGTGACCGAGGCCGGCCCCTTCTGGCCTGCGGAGGACTATCACCAGAAGTACTACGCGAAGAACGGGCAGACGCCCTACTGCCACGTCTACACGAAGCGATTCGAGGATGTGGCGGCGCGGTCGTAACCTGGGGTGAAGGCGCCCGTAGCCGGTGTGTATCGGCCCTGTCACCCATCCCTTCCCCGCCATGTGGATCCGAACCGCTCTCGCCGTCCTCGCGGGCGTCCTCTTCCTGGTGCTGCTCACGGCCCGCGCATCCATCGACTATGACGAGGCGCCCGAGATCGTCGCCGAGGAGCGCGTCCGGGCTGAGCACAAAGTCCGTACGGAGCACCGCGTCCACGAGGTACGGCGCGGCGACGGCTACGTCATGCTGGACGAACGGTTCTCCGTCGAGGACGGCGCGCAGCTGCGGGTCGCCGTCGGCGACGCGGACGTCGTCGTGCGGCACGGCCCCTCCGGCGAGGTGCATATGCAGATCATCGCCGAGGCAGAAGACCGCGACGCGGCGCGCGACTACTTCGAGCGCCAGCACTTCAGGGCCGGGAGCGAGAACGGCGGCGTCTACCTCACCGATGCGCCGGAGAAGCACAACACTCGGTTCTCCTTCCGGGACCGCCGCCACCCCTCACTGCGCGTAGAGATCACGGCGCCGGAGCGGATGGATGCGGACCTGCGGACGTCCGACGGCGACCTCCACGTGGAGCGGTTCGACGGCACCGTCTCCCTTCGCACCAGCGACGGCGACGTCTACGCAGAACATCTGACCGGCCCGGCGATCACCCTCCGCACGAGCGACGGCGACGTCCGCCTGGAGCATGCCGAGGCCGAAACCGTCGAGCTACAGACCTCCGATGGCGACCTCTCCGCCGAGATGATCCGCGCCGCTCGCTTCAGCGCCCGCACCAGCGACGGCGACGTCCACGCCGCCCGCCTCGTAGCGACCGACGGCGCCGAGGTCCGCACCAGCGACGGCGACCTCCGCCTGGGCGACGTCACGGCGGGTCGCTTCTCCGCCCGTACGAGCGACGGTGACGTGGTAGTCGATGCGCTCACGGCCACGCACAGCCGCATCCATACGTCCGACGGCAACCTGGCGCTGCGGCGCGTCGCCGGCGCGCTCGAAGCCACCGGCAACGACGCCGACGTCCACGTGGGGCTCTCGGAGTCCACCCCCCTCGGGGACATCTCGATCCGGCTCTCCGACGGCGACATCGTCATCGACGCTCCGGCTGATCTCACGGCCGACCTCATGCTGCGGGGCGAGGACGGGGTGCGCGTGGATCGGGCCTACGCATTCCACGGTTCCGTCGAGAAGAAGCGCGTGGAAGGCCGCCTCGGGAAGGGAGGCGCACGCCTGGAGGCCCGCACCTCCAGCGGCAGCGTCGTCTTGCGCAACAAGTAGCCCGCAGGGCTTCGTCCTGGATACGAAAAGGGGGGTGGGGGGGGGGGGG
>JAWWAN010000341.1:0-4875 GCA_033721675.1 Rhodothermales bacterium
CTACGACCTCGGCGGGGCCGCGGCCGCCGGCCCCGTGCACACGTGCGCCTTCGGGCACCGCCTGCGCAGCGGGGTGGGAGGGAAGGCCACCTGGCACCCGGACGGCACGGCCCTCGTCTATGCCCGCGCCAAAGACACGCCCGAAGGCTTCCTGTATTCCGACCTCTACCGGATGGACCTGGAGACGGAGAAGGAGACCCGCCTGACGACGAACGCCCGCGCCGCGCTCCCCGCCTACAGCCCCGACGGCCGCCGCATCGCGTACGTCGCCCAGCGCGACGGCACCACCAACCTGTTCCTGCTCGACCCCGAGACCGGCGCGATCGGGCGCCTCACCTCGTACGCCGACGGCTCGCAGGTGAGCGACCCGGCCTGGCACCCTTCCGGCCGCTGGATCTACTTCGCCCTCCTCACCCCGGACGGCCTCAGCCGCGACCTCTGGCGCGTAGACCCGAGCACCGGCGCCGCCGAGGCCGTCCTCGCCACCGAGGCCGACGAGCGCTCACCCGCCTTCGATGCCGAGGGGCGGCACCTCTACTTCGCCTCGGATGCCTCGGGGATCTTCAACCTGTACCGCGTGCCGGCCGAGGACGCGGCCTCCATGCCCGAGCCCCTCACGAACGTGCTCGGCGGGGCGTTCATGCCGGCGGTGAGTGCGTCCGGTGCGCTCGCCTACGCGCACTACCGGTGGGACGGCTATAAGATCGCCCTGTTCGATGCCACGCCGCAGGCGCCCGCCGCGCTCGCCGCCTACGTGCCGCCCCCCATCACCCAGAAGCGCGGCGACCTCGCGCTCGCCGCCACCGAGCGCGACGTGCTCAACCGCTTCGACGACACCGACCTGCGCCCGCTCGAAGGCGAGGCCATCGCGGCGGTGCGGACGGAAGGCCGCTTCCCGCTGCGCGTCACCCGCGAGGGCACGCCCGCCCCGCCGGCCGACGGCGAGCCGCTCGCCGTCGAGCCGTACGGCGCCGACTTCACCGCCTTCAGCGTCTTCCCCGTCCTCCGGCTGGACCAGTACGTGTCGCGCCGCCGCAGCAACCTCGACGCCCGCCTGCCGGACCGTACGCGCGGCGAGACCTTGCTACGCAATACCAAGGTGGGCGCATACGTGGCCTCCCGCGAAGTGCTCGAAGGGTTGAGCCTCTTCGGCGGGGTGCTCGTCGGGCCGGCCTCGCGCGAGGTGGACGGCGTGGGCGAGTACGTGCAGCCGTCGAACCTGCTCAAGCTCGAACGCGACGTCTTTCTCCAGTTCGAGTACAAGAAGGGCCTGGGCGTCCTCCCCAAACGCTGGTCGCCTCAGGTATCGCTCGAACTGTTCAACATCCGCCGCAACGTCGAGAACGGGCTCTCCATCGAGGAATTTCCGTGCACCGCGTGCTTCCCAGACACTACGCTGGCGGATCTCTCCTACGGGCTCTGGCAGGCGGATCTACGCCTCCGAAGCAAGGTCACCCGCAGCCTGCTTCTGGAGGCCGGCTATCGGTACAGCCCGTACCGCGTGATCACGGAGCGGTTCTTCTCCAAGGAGGCCCAGCAGTCGATCCCCGAGTCCTCCTCGCGCTACTTCATCGGGCGGGCCTTCACGGCGCGGGCCTACTTCGAGGCGTTCCACCCATACAAGGATGCCGACGTGGTGCCGCGCGGCCTGCGCGTGGAACTCGGCTACGAGTACGAGATCGGGCGCCTCCTGGACCGCTTCGAGATCGAGGACGGGCTGCTCGTGCCCGGCTACCAGCGCGACGCCAACCACCGCCTGACGCTCGACGCCCGCTACGGAGTGCGGCTGGGGCGGGCCGGGCGCGGCGCGCACGGCTTCGGCGCCCGCCTGCGCGCCACCACCGTCGTGGGCGGGGCCGTGGACGATTTCTACAACGACTACGTGGGCGGCCTCACCGGCGCGCGGGGCTATCCGTTCTATGCCCTCGGCGGCAACGAGACGCTGTGGCTCCAGGCCAGCTACCTCGTCCCGATCCTGCCCGACCTGCGCCGCCAGCTCGCGTTCCTCTACTTCGACAAAGTCTATGCCCGCGTCTATGCCGACGCCGCGGCCGCGTGGAGCGGCCCGTGGCCCGGCGCCGAGGCCGTGCGCGAGGACGTCGGCGCGGAACTGCGGCTGGGGCTCGGCTCGTTTTACCTGCTGCCCACGGCCGTCTTCGTCAGCGCCACCTACGGCCTCGATGCGTTCGACTTCCGGCTCGACGAAGGCTTCCTCACGCCCGACGGCGACGACTTCGTCCGCTACGGCGGGGACGTCCAGTGGCACTTCGGCGTCCTCTTCGGGTTCGACCTCTAGCCGGCCGCGCCGGGCGGCCCACTCATCCAGCACGGAATCCCCATGAACGCCACGTTCATCGCCACGCTGGCCGCGCTCATGATCGGGGTCGGCGTCGGGTTCATCTACCTCGTCCTCCGCGAGAACACGCGGCCCGTGCCGCGCGGCGGCGTGCAGTGGGCCGCCGTCGGCGTCTCCGGCCTGCTCGTCGTCTTCGCCACCGTGCTGCTGGCCCTCACGCTGGCGCCCGGCCCGGACGAGGCCGCCATCGGCCCGGAGCCGCTGCCGAGCGAGATGGACCGGCCCGCGCCGGACTTCCCGTTCCGCTTCGTCTCGAACGAGGCCGAGAGCACGCTGGACGCCTACCGGGGGCAGGTGGTGCTGCTCAACTTCTGGGCCACGTGGTGCGCGCCGTGCCTCCAGGAGATGCCCGAGCTGAACCGCCTCCAGGCCGATTACCGGGACGAGGGGCTCGTCGTCGTCACCATCAGCGACGAGCCTCGCGAGGACCTGCTCGCTTTCGAGGAGTTCCTGCCGCTCCGCACCGTCTCCGGCTACATCCCGAGCCCCACGATGATGCCGCAGCCGTTCCAGCGCACCATGGCCGTCCGCCCCGCCACGTTCGTCATCGACCGCGACGGCACGATCCGCCGGTTCATCAAAGGGGCCGGCACGTACGACTTCTTCGAGCAGGCCATCACCCCGTTCCTCTGAGCCGCCTCCCGCATCGTCCGTACCGCTGCATCATGAAGATCTTCTCTGTCGCGTTCGTGTTGAGCCTCCTCGTTCTGCCGGCTACGGCGGCCGAGGGGCCGGACGATCCGCCCGCGCGGACGGCGGCGAGCCTCCGCGCCAGCCTGCTCTACGGCGGCGTGCTCTCGGCAGGCGAGGCCCCGCAGATCGGCGGCGGGCGCAGCGTGCCCCTCGCCTTCGCCCTCTCGGCGGCGGTGCCGGGGCTCGGGCAGGCCTACAACCGCCAGTGGATCAAGGCCGGCGTGGCGCTGGCCGCCGAGGTGGCGCTGGTGGCGGGCTACACCACGTGGCGCCAGCGCGGGCTCGACGGGCGGGACGACTATCAGGCGCTCGCCCACGCCGAGTGGAGCCCCCGGCGCTATGCCCTCTGGCTGAACGACTACAAACGCTGGCTGGAGGAGGACAAGGGGACCCCCATCCCCGCGCCCCTCATCGACGTGACGCTGGTGGACGGCATCCCGCTCACGGATCCCACCGCCTGGAGCAGCGGGCAGCGGCAGGCCGTGCGCGCCCTCATCGACCAGATCCGGCGGATGGAAGAATCGGTCTACCACCCGGAGACCGGCGCTGCCTTCTCGCACAAGCTGCCCTACTTCGGCGAGCAGCAGTACTACGAGCTCGTCGGCAAGTACTTCCAGTTCGCGCCGGGATGGTCGGACTATCAGTTCGTCCTCGACGAGAACGGCGAGCCGTCGTGGGTCGACGCCGAGGGCAACTTCATCGGGTCCATCGACCCCGAGCAAACCGGCGCCGGCGGGACCAAGCCCAACGTCTCGGATCGGTTCTTCGCCTACGCCGAGGACCACGGCGCCGCGAACGACTACCTGCGGCGCGCCTCCCGGATGTCCGTCTTCTTCATCGCCAACCACTTCCTCGCCGCCGTCGATGCGGCCGTCTTCGCGAAGGTGCACAACGACCGCCTTCAGGCCCGCCTCCACCTCGGCCACGACCCGCTGGGCCGCCCCGAGCCCGGCGCCCACGTCACCCTGCGGTTCTAGCCAAAGGCCATCGCCCGCCGGCCATCTTGACTTTTCGTCGCGGGAGTCCGTTCGTGTGCCCGAGCCGATTCTGACCCTGCGGACCGACCTTCCGGTGGCCTCTCGATGGAACTGCCCGTCTCGCGCAACTTCGCTGCACAGCTCTCCACGAACTGGATCATCAACCGCCGGATGGACCTGCTGTGGTTCATCGGCGGGGCGCTGGCTGCCTACGGCCTCTTCTTCCTGCACGCCGGGCTGGGGTGGGACATGGTCGGCATCTGGTTCCTGTGGGTGGTCCTGCTGGACAGCCCCCACTTCTTCGGCACCTTCAGCCGCACGTACTTCGACAAGCAGGAGTTCGCGCAGCGGCGGCGGCTGTTGCTGTGGAGCCTGCTGTGGTTCGCCGCCGGCCCGGCCTGCATCCTCGCCGCGTGGGGGCTCTACGCGCTGGGCGTGGGCGCCTACGAGTGGCCGTGGAAGGTCTTCCTGATCTTCTTCGGCCTGTGGGCCTACTGGCACATCGTCCGCCAGCACTACGGCTTCCTGCGGCTCTACCAGAAGAAGAACGGCGAGACGGACCGGCGCGACTTCCGGCTGGACAGCGCGTTGCTCTACGGCGGGTTGATCCTGCCCTTCCTCGTCTTCATCGTCCGGCACCCCGAGGTGCGGGCGCAGCTGGGGCTGGCCGAGGCCGTCGCGGCCTACCCCGCGTTGCCTGCCGCCGGCCGCCTCGGCGTGCTCTTCGACGGCACCTACCTGGCGGCGCTCGCCTGGGAGCACTGGGTGGTGGCCCTCTCCGCCGCGCTCATCGGGACGCTCGCCGTCGCATTTCTCGTGCGCCAGCTCCAGAAGCTGCATGCGGGCGAG
>JAWWAN010000342.1:0-4851 GCA_033721675.1 Rhodothermales bacterium
GCCGCCGATGATCAGCACCACCGCCTGGATGGTATCCGAGATGACGACGGCGCCGAGCCCGCCGAAGATCGAGAGCACGCCGGCGAGGAGCGCCAGCACCAGCACGCCCCACCACAGCGGCGTGCCGGGGAACAGGATCTGCCCGACGATGGCGCCCGCGTAGAGCGCCCCGGCGGCGTCGATGAATGTGTTGAAGAGGATCTGCAGGCCGGAGAACCCGAAGCGGACGCGCCGGTCGTAGCGCCGCTCCAGAAACTCGGGCAGCGTGAAGACGCCCGAACGGAGGTAGAACGGCAGCAGGAAGAAGATGAACAGGATCAGGATGATGGCCGCCATCCACTCGTAGCTGTAGACGGAGAAGCCCTGGCTGTAGCCCGCCCCGGCCAGCCCCACGAACGACGCGCCACTCATATTCGTGGCGAAGAGGGAGAAGCCGATCATCGGCCAGATGAAGCTGCGCCCGCCGAGGAAGTAGCCGTCCGTGTTCTCCTTGCGCCCCCGGTTGAGCCAGAGCGGAATGAAGCGGCTCAGCGCCAGGTAGGCGACGAGGATGGTGATATCGACGGCGCCGATCTCGAAATCGGTGAGCATACGCGGGTCTCCGGGGCGGTGGGCCGGGCAGGGGCGGGCGGTACGGGGGCGGCGTAAGAAGGGAGGGGCGGAGCAGCGCGCCGGGCCGTCCATGGCAAAAGATAGGCGCACCCCAACACAGTTGCATCTGCGCCCCGCGCCGCCCGCCCGGTTCTGCGGGCCTTCGCGGCGGATCTTCGCCGGGCGGTGTATCTTCCCTTCCGCGCCCTGTCTACGCCAGACTCCTGCCAGGATGAACACCCCGTCGCCGATTCTCTCCCTCACGCAGGTCGCCACCTCCGACCTCGACCGCGAGCTGACCGTCACGCGCCGCATGCTGGCCCGGGTGCCCGACGAGCACCTCGGCTGGAAGCCCCACGAGCGGTCCATGACGCTCGGGGCACTGGCGATGCACATCGCCAACATCCTCTACTGGCAGCTGTCCATCCTGCAGGAGGACGGCATCGACCTCGCAGACAACCCGCCGGCGAGGCCGCCGGGCAGCCGCGCCGAGGTGCTGGAGGCGTTCGACGCGCGGGCCGAGCAGGTGCGCGGCGTGATCGCCGGGCTCGACGCCGACGTGCTCGGGCAGCCCTGGCAGCTCCGGCACAGCGGCCACGTGCGCTTCGAGCGGCCCCGCGCGGCGGTGCTGCGGGAATGGGGCATCAGCCACCTGGTGCATCATCGGGGCCAGCTCAGCGTGTACCTGCGCCTGCTGGACGTGCCGCTGCCTTCGGTCTATGGGCCGACGGCCGACGAAGGCCCCTCGTGAGGCGGTTGCACGAACGTTACAGGCTGACCGGCCCGGAGCCTGCGAGACGCGCCGAGGGGGCGGAGAGGGGATTGATCTTCAAGAGCGTCTTTTATTAATTCCTTCCGCATCGTCTGTAAGCGCTTACATCCCTCGCCGCCTCGGATCTCCTCGCTACTCCCTTGGGCGTAACCATCTACGACATCGCTGAGCAGGCCGATGTCTCCATCGCCACCGTCTCGCGCGTTTTCAACGGGCACCCGCGCGTCAGCCGCGACACCCGCACGCGCGTGCTCGCCGTGGCCGATGCGCTGGGCTACCAGCCGCACGTCTCGGCCCGCAGCCTCGCCCGCCGCCGCACCCAGCTCCTCTCGGCCGTCATCCCCTTCATGGCGAACTACTTCTTCGTCGAGGTGCTGCAGGGGCTTCAGGACCGGCTCGCCCAGAGCGAATTCGACCTCCTCGTCTACACCTCGAACGCCCTCGACGACGTCGACGTGCAGCTCGCGCGGGCGGTGCAGCGCGGCCGCGCCGCCGGGGTGATCGTGTTCTCGATGCCGCTGCCCGAGGCGCGCGCCCGCCGCCTGCAAGACAGCCGCCAGCCCGTCGTCCTCGTCGATTGCGTCCATCCCGAGTTCGACTCCATCTCCGTCAACAACGAGCTGGGGGGGTACCTGGCGGTGCGGCACTGCGTCGATCAGGGGCACGAGCGGATCGGGCTGCTCATGGCGAACCCGGAGTCCATCCCGGCCCGGCAGCGGCGGCAGGGGTACGAGCGGGCGCTGCGCGAGGCGGGCCTGCCCCTCTGCGAAGACCTGGTCGTGTTCAGCAGCAGCGACTACGAAGACGGCTACAGCGAGCACGACGGCTACGAAGGCATGCAGGCCCTGCTGGCGGCCGGCGCCCCCCCCACGGCGGTCTTCGCCGTCTCCGACCTCCAGGCGCTGGGGGCGTTGCGCGCGCTGCGCGAGGCCGGCCTGCGCGCCCCGGACGACATCGCCCTCGTCGGCTTCGACGACATCGTGGTGAGCGAGTACGTGGGGCTGACGACGCTCCGCCAGCCGATGCGCAAGATGGGCGAACTCGCCGTCGAGAAATTCCTCCGCCGGCTCCATCACCCGGAGCATCCGATCTCGCACACGGTCTTCACGCCGCAGCTCATCGTGCGGCGCACGTGTGGCGGAGAGCAGGCGGTGGAGGCGCGATAGCCGTTGGCGATGCCGAGGAGCCTTGCTACATACCCCGCTCCGCCGCTCCGCGCCCTCGTCTGGGTGCTGGTGCTCTCGTCGTTGCTGGGCGCCGGGTGCGGCGCGGCCCAGTCTCAGGGCGGCGCGCCGGATCCGTACGTGGCGCGGGCCGGCGACGTCGGTGTGACGACCTCGGACTTCCGGGCGGCCTACCGCACCTACCTGCTGACGGTGGGCCTGGAAGACGGCCCCGCGCTGCGCCGGGCCTTCGTCGAGGATCTGCTGGCGCAGCGGTTGCTCGTCGCCCGTGCCCGCGCGGAAGGCATCGAGGAGACGCCCGCCGTCCGCTTCGAGCGCGAGCGCCTCCGGCGCAAGCTGTTGCTGGACCGGTACGCGCAGCGCGTGCTCTTCGACACCCTGCGCGTGCGCGACGCCGACCTCCACGAGGCGTTCCGGCGGATGCACACCGAGGCGACGGTGCGCCACCTGTACGCCCGCACGCGCGCCCAGGCCGAAGCGCTGCGCGCCCGCCTCGACGCCGGCGAGCCGTTCGAGGCGCTCGCCGCCGAGGTCTTCGCGGATCCGACCCTCGCCCGCAACGGCGGCCTGCTGGGCACCATCCGCTTCGACGAGGCGGACCCGGCGTTCGAGGAGGCGGCCTTCACGCTGCCCGTCGGCCAGGTGTCGGCGCCCGTGCGGACGGCGCAGGGCTACTCGATCCTGCGCGTCGAGGACCGGTTCACGCAGCCGCTCCTGACCGAGACGGCGTTCGCCGAGGCGAAGCCGCGCCTGGAGGCGTTCGTCCGCCGCCGTGCCCGCCAGCAGGCGCGCCTCGCGCACGTCCACGCCCTCGAGGAGGCCCTCGCTCCGGCCATGCATGCCGCCGCGTTCGGCGATCTGCTCGGGCAGGTGGCCGGCACGGCCGCCGCGCCCGCCGCCGAGGCGCTCGATGCCTGGCTGGACCGCCCCCTCCTCACGTTCGGCCCGCCCGGCGCCCGGCAGACGTGGACGCTGCGGCAGTTCCGCGAGCACGCCCAGTACGCCGGCGAGGCCCAGCGCGCGCAGGTGCAAGACCGCGCCGGCCTCGAAGCCTTCCTCACCGGCCTCGCCGTGCGCGAGACGATGCGGGCCGAGGCCCGCGCGCGCGGCCTCGACCGCGAGCCGGCCTTCGCCGAAGCCCTGCGCGCGGCGGTGGACGGCGTGATCCTGGACGCCACGCGCGAGCGCCTCATGGCCGAGGTCTACGTGCCCGAAGACTCGCTGCGGGCCGTCTTCGAGGCGGCGCCGGAGGCCGAGTTCGCCGTGCCGGCGGCGGTGCGGTTGCGCGAGATGGTGCTGGAGACGAAGGCCGAGGCCGACGCCCTGAAAGCACAGGCGGCCGCCGGCGCGTTCGCCGCCCTCGCCCGCCTCCACTCCGTCCGTGCTGAGACACGCGCGGGTGGCGGCGACCTCGGCTACGTCACGCTCGATGCGCTCGGGCCGCTCGCCGAGCCCGTGGCGGCCGCCGCCGAGGGGGCCGTGCTGGGGCCGTTCGAGGTGCAGGGCCGCTACGTGCTGCTGGAAGTGGGCGCCCGCCGCCCCGCCCGCCGGATGACCTTCGCGGAGGCCCGCCCCGCCCTGGAGGAGCAGGCCCGCTTCGCCGCCGCCCGCCGCCACCTGAAGGCCACCTACGCCTCGCTCCGGGCACGCCACCCGGTCGAGATCGACACCGACCTGCTGCACTCCCTGACGCTGACCGATGAGGCCACGGACTGAGATGCGACTTCTGCTCCTGAGCGGGCTGCTGCTCGGCGTGTTCGCCGCGCCGGCGGCATGGGCCCAGACCACCGGCAAGATCGCCGGCACCGTCACGGACGCCGCCACGGGCGAGCCCCTGCCCGGCGTCAACGTGCTCATCGAAGGCACCAGCCAGGGCACGGCCACCGGCCTGGACGGCGAGTACGTCATCATCGGCGTGCGGCCCGGCACCTACACGGTCGTCGCCTCCTTCATCGGCTTCGCCACCGAGCGCCGCGAGGGCGTCGCCGTCAACGTCGATCTGACGACGACGGTGGACTTCGCGCTGCGCGAGGAGGTCTTCGAGGGCGAGGAGGTCGTGGTCACCGCCGAGGCGATCGCCGTGCGCAAGGACCTGACCTCGTCCGAGGCGCGCGTGACGGCCGAGACCATCGACAAGCTGCCCGTGCAGGAGATCGGGCAGGTGCTCAACGTGCAGGCCGGCGTCACGGATCGCGGCGGCTTCCACATCCGGGGCGGCCGCTCCAGCGAGGTCGTCGTGATGGTCGATGGCGTACCCGTGACCGACACGTTCGACGGCTCGACGGCGCTGCAGCTCGAAAACGA
>JAWWAN010000343.1:0-4836 GCA_033721675.1 Rhodothermales bacterium
ATGCCGAGCTCCTTCAGGTAGTCCAGCTTGTCGATGACGCCCTGGAGGTCGCCGCCGTAGCGCCGGTGGTAGACGGTGTCGTAGAAGTTCTCGCTGGCGGCCTCCTCCCACGGCAGGCGGGCGTACCAGTCGGCCGTCCACGACGATAGCTGCCACGTGGGGGGCGGGTTGGCGTGCCACTCCAGGCTCTCGCGCGTGGGGTCGTTGGCGGGGTCGCCGTTGCGGAAGCGCTCGGGGAAGATCTGGTAGAAGACGGCGTCGGCCGCCCACGCGCCGGCGGCCTCCACCGGCGCGGCGTCTTCGAGCGCCGGGCGCGGCGCCTCGCACGCGGCCCCGGCCAGTGCTGCGAGGCAGAAGAAGAGAGCAGGCTTCATGGCAGGCGGATGGATTGTCGATCGCAGATCGGGGAGGGCAGATTGCAGATCGGGGCGCGGAAGACCGCTCTGCACTTCTCGATCATCAGTCGCCACGCTGCAATCATCCGTTATCTCACCCGCAGCATCGCCCGCGTCTGGGTGCGGCCGGCGGCGGTGAGGCGGTAGAGGTAGGGGCCGCTCGGCAGGCCGGCGGCGTCGAAGGCGGCGGCGTGCGGCCCGGCCGGCAAGACGGCATCGACGAGGACGGCCACCTCGCGGCCCAGCACGTCGTAGACCGCCAGGCGCACCGGCCCCGGCGCAGGCACGGTGAAGCGGATCGTCGTCTCGGGGTTGAACGGGTTCGGGTAGTTCGCCTCCAGGCGGAAGGCCGCCGGAAGCGCGCCGTCTTCGGCATCCACCGTGATCAGGTCGGGCTCGGGCGGCGGCAGCCGCTCCGTCGTGTAGAGCCGGAACTCGCCGGGCGAGAGCACCACGGCGTCGTCCTGCGCGCTGTTGCGCTCCTCGCCGGTGAAGTACTCGAACCAGACGCCCTCGGATGGGAAGTCGAACGCGACGGCGTCGCTCTCGGTGACGCCGAAGTTGCCGAGCAGGTAGACGTTCATCGTCGGGTGTTCGAGGATGATCCGCTTGACGGCGGCGCGGACGTCCATCGTGACCGCGGTGGCGGGGTCGGTGAAGACGGGGTGCTCCCTGCGGAGGTGGAGGAGCGTGCTCCACGTCCGGTAGAGCTTGGCGCGGAGGCGGTCGTCGCGGTAGTCCCAGCGGATCGGCTTGGGGCCGGTGCGGCCGGGCGCGAAGCTCGGGCAGTCGCCGTTGCTGCCGTCGCCGGGCTTGAGGCACTGCTCGCCGCGGTCCCCGTAGCCGTAGCCCAGCTCGCCGAACTGCCACATCATCTTGGGGCCGGGGACGAGGAAGAAGAAGGCGCCGGCCATCTTCATGCGGTCCAGCGCCACGCCCAGGCGGCGGACGTTGTAGGTGCCGGCATTCGCGGGGTCGGTGGGGTTGCAGGCGTTCCCGCCGGTGGGCGACCGCTCGCACGCGCCGAAGGCGAGGTTCTTGAACATGAGCCACTGCTCGTCGTGGCTCTCCATGTACGAGACCAGGTGGGGCACCTCGAAGCCGCGCCCGCCGTCGCCGTAGTAGACGCCGGAGAAGTCGCTCTTGCCGCCCGTATGGTAGCCCATTGTGGCTTCGTTGTAGGCGTGGTTCTGGCCGTTCCAGAGCATCATGCCGGGCCGGCCCTCGGCGAGGCCGTGGGTCGCGAGCTCGCGCTCCTCGCGGCTCTCGCCGAAGTGTTCGAGGATGACGTAGGCGGTGGGATCCGCGTCCCAGATGGCGTCGGCCATGCGCGTGAGGAGGGCCACGCGCGACGCATCATAGCGGCTCCAGGCGCCGACGTCGTTGCCCGTGTTCTTCTGCGTGAATCCTTTCGAGAGGTCGAACCGGAAGCCGTCGACGTTGAATTCTTCGAGCCAGTAGCGGTTGACGCGGTCGAGCCAGTACTGCGTGTACGGGTTTTCGTGGTTGAGGTCGAAGAAGACGTTGAAGGGATGCCGGGCGGGGATGTTGATGAACGGGTTCTCGTCCACGGCGCCGCCGTAGAGCTGCAGCAGCGGGTTCGGGAAGTCGACGTGGTTGTAGACGACGTCCAGAATCACGGCCATCCCGCGCGCGTGGGCCTCGTCCACGAACGCCTTGAGCGCCTCAGCCGGGCCGTAGTACTTGTCCGGCGCGAAGTAGAACTGCGGCTGATACCCCCAGTTGATGTTGCCGCCGAACTCGGCCACGGGCATCAACTCGACGGCGTTGACGCCGAGCCGGTCCAGATAGTCGAGCGTGTCGGTGAGGACCTGGTAGCTGTGGGCGTCCAGGAAGTCCCGGACGAGGAGTTCGTAGATGACGAGCGTGTGCTGGGCGGGCCGCTCGAAATCCCGAAAAGGGAACGCCGATTGCCCGGTCTGGAGGACCGAGACGAAGCCGGTGGTCTGCCCGGCCGGGTACGCTTTCAGGTTCGGGTAGGTCGCGTCCGGGATGAAGGGATCGTTGGCGGGGTCGAGGATCTTCTCGCTGAAGAAGTCCGCCACGCGCTCCTCGCCGTCGACCACGTACTGGTAGGCGTACTCCTGGGTGGGCGTCAGGCTGCCGAGTTCCATCCACCAGCGCACGCTGTCCGGGCCGGCCGTCGCGTCACGCTTCATCAACGCCTCGTCGTCGAGTTGCCACCCGTTGAAGTCGCCCAGCGCGTGGACGAAGCAGGCGCCGGGCGCGAAGATCGAGAGGTAGGCGGTGGTGGCGTCGCCGTCCACGTACGTCACGCCGTCCTCGACGCCGGCGGGCCGGGGGGCGTCTTCGACGGGCGGCGGCAGGACGCCGACCTCCGCCTCGGCGACGCGCCCCTCGGCATCCGTCGCCGTAATGCGGAACTGGGGGCTGCACGACGGCTCGGGGAGCGCATAGTGGAAGATCCCGGTCTCGGCGTCGAAGAACGGCAGGCCGTCCTGCTCCACGCCGTCGACGGCGAACGTCAGCGCCTCGATGGCCTCCGTCCCGAAGACGCCGGCCGAGACCGCCACCACCTGCCCCTCCGCGTTCTCGCGCCGGGCGAGCTGGAACGCCATCGGGTCCGTGATGGTGACGACGGAGTTGTTGTTCTCGTCCGTGTTGACGCGGTCGTTGAGGGGGTCGGAGATCCATACCCATTCGCTGCCGGAGGCATTGAGGTGGAAGTGGACCTTGTACTGGTAGGTCTGCCCGGCCTGGAGCGTGGTCGTGTAGAGCCACTGCCCGAGCACTTCGTCGAAGGTCATCTGGGACGGCGCCCCGACGGCGATGCGGCCGGCGGCGTTCGGCCCCCAGCCGTTGAACTCGCCGGGCAGGAAGGCGCGCACGACGTCGTCGCCGGGCTGCGGCACGTAGCGGAACGTGACCTCGACGGGCTGCGCCTGCACGAGCAGCGGCGCGCAGAGCACGGCGAGAAAGGCGAGGATACGGGAGACGAGACGCATGGAAAGAGACACCTGGAGCGTGCGATGGGGAGCTAGGCCGTCATGCGCGACCGCCCCGAAAGATCCGGCGTGGTGAGGGTAAAACCGGGGGTTCCGCGCCAGGGCCCGCCCTGCGCGCCAACCTCAGCCGCCGAGGGAACCCCTTTCACCCCTTCGGTCCTCGCCGTCGCATGGGGAGGAACTCGGGAGCAAACGCGCGGCCGGCATGATGCCGGCGGGCGCAAGACCCCACGCTCCGGGGCCGGCGGCGCGTGGCACCACCGGCCCCGGAGGCAGGGCCTATCGCCTGAGCGAATCGCTTACTTGATCAGCAGCATCCGCTTCGTGACGGTCGCCGTCTCGGTCTCCAGGCGGTACAGGTACACGCCGGAGGCGAGCTGCGAGGCGTCGAAGGTCACCTGGTAGGTGGCCGCCGGCTGCAGTCCGTCCACGAGGGTCGCCACGGCACGGCCCAGGAGGTCGTAGACCACCAGGCGCACCTGCTGGCGCTGCCCGATCGCGTACTCGAACGTCGTCGTCGGGTTGAACGGGTTCGGGTAGTTCTGGCCCAGGAAGATCGACGACGGCACCTCGTCGTCGATGACCTCGATGGCGGTCGAGATCTCGGGGTTCGTCTCGAACGGGAGGGGGCCGGCTTCGAGGTCGAACGTGGCCGTGATGGTCTGCTCGGCGACGTACGTGCCGTCGGGGTTCTTGTCCAGATAGACCACCCGGTTGCGGCCCGGCACGTTCGTGTCGGTGCCCACCTCCTCGACGAACGAGGTCCCCTGGCCGTAGGCGAAGCGGAACGTCAGGGCGTCGTAGGTGGGCCCGGCGACGGTGTAGGTGCCGGTGTAGACGTCGTCGCCGTCGTCATCCTCCAGGACGAGCTCGTCGATCAGGAGCGGGAAGTCGCCGTCCCCGCGCGGGTCCTCGACGATGCCCTGGGTGAAGGCCCAGATCGGGTCGTTGAGGCGGATCGTGACCGAGTCTCCGGCGGCCGGCTCGAACGGGTCGGCCTCGTCGGTGAGCGCGGCCGTCATGTCTACCTCGAAGGTGACGTCGATGGTCGCGCCGTCCGGGATGACGTTGCCCGGGGTGACGTCGTTGAAGAACTGGACGCCCAGGTCCTGCTCAGAGTCTCCGGAGAACGTCTCGAAGCGGTTCGTGCCCGTGGCGTGGGCTTCTTCCCAGCCGCTGGGCGGCTCCACGCCGAAGGCCTCCATGAAGGTCTCGTCGTTGAAGTCGAGGAAGTACTTGTAGACGACGTTCGTGCCGGGGATCTGGGTGATCGGGATGGCGGCCTCGAAGACGTCTTCGCCCGGCACCTTGCCCATCAGGCAGTCATCGGGGTTCTGGTCCGGGCAGCCATTCCAGCCGTTGAAGCCGCCGAAGACCCAGAGCGTGTCTCCGCGCGCCTGGTCGAAGAGGCCGATGTCCTCGAACGGGCTCAGGTCCACGGCGAAGAGCACGAG
>JAWWAN010000344.1:0-4832 GCA_033721675.1 Rhodothermales bacterium
GGTACTCGAACGAGACGCGCGGCAACAGCACCACGGCGGCGGCTACCAGCGCGAGGCTGGCCAGCAACACGCCCCGCGCTGCCGGGAAGCGCCCGCCGGACCGGGCCGCCGGCCTGCGCTCCGCACCGGACTCCAGATCCAGGAGCCGGAACCGCTCGAAGAGAGCCAGCAGCGCGGGCATCACCAGCGTCATTGCCACGAGCGCGAAGAGCACACCCGTCCCCGCGATCACACCGAACTCGCTGAAGCCCCGGAAGTCGGCCAGGACGAGCACGTAGAGCGCCGCCGCCGTCGAGAGCGCCCCGACGGCGATGGCCTGGCCCGTCGAGGCGAACGTGCGCTCGGCGGCCTCGGCCACGCTGTGCCCGGCGCCGCGCTCCTCGGTATAGCGGGCATAGAAGTGGATGCCGTAATCGATGCCGAGCCCGAACAGGACGAGGCCGAGGGTAGACGTCATCAGGTTGAGCGCGCCGAAGGCCAGGTACGCCACCCCGAAGGCCCACGAGAGGCTCATCAGCAACGGCAGGCCGATCAGCAGCGCCATCACCGGCGTCCGCGCCAGCTCCGTGAGCAGCACCCGGCCCCGCAGGCGGCGGCCCGCCCGCGCCCGGTACGCCTTGTACAAGAAGTAGAGCACCACGGTGAGCAGCACCGCCAGCACGCCCGCCCCGAAGCTGCTCTGCACATCCGTGCGGATGGCGTCCACCTCGATGAGCTGGCGCAGCAGGCGGCCCGCCGTCGTGACTTCCATCTGCGGGTGGAACGACGCCGGCCCCACGGCCACCACCAGCGAGTCGAGGTCGGCGTACAGGCGCTCGATGAAGCCGATGTTGGTCTGCGAGCCGGACGGGTAGAGGCGGACCACGAGCGTCGTGCTGTCCGGCGAGACGAGGTATTCCTGCCCGACGATGGCGTCGTAGGCGGCGAGCATCCGGGCGGCGGCGCTGTCGGCCTCGGCGGCGTCCTCGTCCTCCTCGTCGTCGAGGTCGAAGTAGAACGGGTTGGCCTCCAGCCGGGCCTGCTCGATCTGCGCGTCGAGGTAGGCTTCGAGCTCGTCCAGCTCCTGGGAGGTGGCGAAGTAGAGCGCGTTGTCCTTGACGAACTCGGTGTCTCGGAAGAACTCGGCACGCGTGAAGTAGGGCTCGTCGGCGCCGCGCCCCCGGAGGTCGAGCGCCTGGGCGATGAGCACCTCCGCGAACGCCCTGTTGGCCTCGAACGACGGGCTCTGGATGCCGACGTCGACGGTGGTCTCCGCGCCGACGGTCTCGCGCAGGCGTTCGAGGGCCTGCACGCTCGGGTAGCTCTGCGGGATGAGCTTCGAGAGGTCGGTGTCGATGGGCAGCCGCAGCGCCCCGTAGAGGCCGAGCGCCGAGAGCAGCAGCGCCCCGAGCACGACCGCGCCCGGCGCGCGCACCACCGCCCGGATCACCGGCCGCAACGCGTCAAACAGTCGATGCATCGATGCCTCGGCCGTCCGCCGGCCCCTCAACGCTTGATCGTGATGTTGTCGAAGTCCGCCACGGCCGTGGTGCCGGTATTGTCCGAGTCGCTCCAGAGCGCGAGGAGGGGCGGACGCTCGGGCGGGGTGCGGCCGAAGAGCCGCTCGTAGTCGGCCTTCACGTCACGCTCGACGCTGACCCACGCGCCGGTCCCCTGCTCCGCCGCCGAGGCGACGACGACCACGCGCAGGTTGCCGTACGACGCCTCGGTGCCCACGGGCAGCGTGGAGCTGTACGTGTACTTGATGCTGCGCGGCCGCCCGAGCCAGTCGCGGTCGAAGTAGACGTAGACCGCGGCGCCGGTGTCGTTGAGCTGGTCCTGGTCCTCGCGCGCCCCCGGCGGCAGTTGCACGGCCCGCCAATCCCAGCGGAGGCGGGGGTGGGTCGTCAGGTCCCAGTCGAGCCCGGCCTTGCTGGCGAGGACGATGCGGTGGGCGTCGTCCGTGACGCGGGCGCGGACGAACGTGTTGCCGCGCTCGGCCTCGATGACGAACCGCTCGTTCTCGGTCATCACGTCCTCGGTCACGGGCACGAGGGCGCGCTTCTGGACGAACTGCCAGCGGTGCGGGAGGTCGCCGCGCGTGTACGCCTCGAAGTCGTCGATGACGATGCCGCGCGCCGCCCCGCCGCCGGAAGACGACGAGCGCGACTGCGCCGCAGGCTGCGCCAGCCCCGCCGTCGCCCCGAAGAGCACGACGAAGCACCAGGCGAGCGGTCTATGGAGAGCAGGCATGCGTCGGGAAGGAAGGATCTATGGAGGGCGGGGGTCCAGGCCATAGCCGCCGCCGGAAGGCCCCGCGTAACGGATCGCACAACTGCTGCAAAATCAACGTTCTGGAGGCAGCCGCGCGCGTCACAGTTCCACCGGACTGGCGCGGTGGGGTTCCTTCGGTGCCGTCACTGCATCCGACGTTTCGGAATCGTCTCCGGCGGCCGGCTCCGGGGGGTCGTGGCGGCTGCGCAGCGCCGTCAGGACGAAGAAGAACAGGTTGAGGGCTTTGTCCAGGAGGCTCCGTGTGAGCAGCATCGCCGCGATGGCCGCCGCCGAGGCTTCCAGCAGCCCGCTCATCCCGAGGATGGCCCCGATGGCGACCAGGTCTTTGGCCGGCACCAGCGGCAACCGGTTCGCTACGGCCTGCACGGCCAGCATCGTCCCCCACACGCTCATCGGGGCCGCCGGCACCACCACCCACCATTGCAGGATCTGGAGCACGTAGACGACCGCCACGAAGCGGACGAAATGGATGGCAAAGAGCGCGAACACCTGCCGCCGGGGCAGCGTGAAGAGGGTCTTGCGGAACCGCACGGCCACGGCCCCCAGTAGCAGGATCATCCCCACGCCGCCGGCCACGTACCATGGCGCCTGCCCCCCGAAGACGCCGACGAGCGTGATCTGCCCGGTATACAGGAAACCGCCCACCACGAGGACGACGGCGAGCGTGGAGCCGAGCGCCGAGCCGATGGCGTGGTCCTTGATCGACCCGAGCACGAAGCGGTCGCCCCGGCCCACCCGGCGGCGCATCTTCAGGTACAGGTAGGCCTCGCCGGAGTAGCTCACCACATCCGCGTTGAGCACGCGCTTGCTGAGCACCACGGGCAGCACCGCGCGCAGCGGCACCTGCCAGAGCCCGCGGTAGATGAGCCCCTCGGTGAGCGGGAGCTGGAAGTACAGCACCGCCCAGATCACGTAGAACCAGGGCGTGCGCGGGCGGGCCGCCCACAGCTCCGCCCACCCGATGCCGGACACCTGATGCACCAGCAGCGCCACCACCGCGCCGACGAACCCGAGGCGCAGCAGGCGCAGCACCAGCCGCCCCGCCGCGCTCTCGGCGAACGCCTCCCACCGTGCCTGTATGGTCGTGCCGTGCATCCTTTTCTGGTTTGGCGGCTCCAACCCGGCCGGCCGGGCCGGGTGCCGCACCCCCCGCGAATTCTTATCTTGTTTGCGCCGTACGGCCGGCCTGCGCCGCTGCGTCCCGCCCAACATACGAACCCGCCGCCGGTGTCTCGCGAAGCCCCCGACCCCGCGCCGGCCTCTCTTCCCCGAGGGCGTCGGCGGGCCGTGCGCCGCCTGTTCGTGGCGGTGCTCGTGTGGCTGCCCGTGCAGTACGCCCTCGTGGGGCTCCTCGGCAGCCGCTACGGCGAGCCGTGGCCGGCCGTCGTGATGCCGGGCTTTCAGCGGGTCTGGGATACCTCGGAGCAGATCGTGCTGCCCACGGTGGTGCTGGAAGTACACTTCGCCGACGGCGCGCGCGCCACGGTGCCGCATGCGGCACTGCTGCACGACCTTCCGCGCTCCCACCACCGCGCCTTCCTCGAAGCCGCTTTCCGGCCGGAGACGCTCAGCGGCCGCGCCGGCACCGAGCGCGCCCGCCGCCCCGAGGCCGTCGGCTGGCTGCGCGCCCGGCTGGGCACGCTCTACCCGGGCCGCCGCCCCGTCCGCCTGGACGCCCGCTGGGTGGAGATGATCTATCGCCCCGAGGCCCGGGCCGCCGCTCCGCTCCTCGACCCCGTAGACACCCTCGTCCTCGATCTGCGATGACGCCGGGTGGGCGGGCGCGCAGCCGTGGAGCAATCGGCGCGGGGATGACGTAGTTTACGGGCCTTTCTTCCCATCGCCACCGCCTAGCCGCGTTCCCATGAAAACCCTCGCCACGGGTGCGTGCCTCGCGCTCGCCCTTTTGCTCGCCGCCTGTGAACCTCAGCAAGCCATGATCGACGATCCCTCCACCGCCCTCGTCGAGGGCGCCTCGGCCGAGGCGCAGGACCTCCTCGACACCTACACCTCGTTCCGCCTCGCCGCCGACCTCTCGGCGCTCTCCGAGCAGGAGAAGCAGATGATCCCCCTCCTCATCGACGCCGCGCAGGCGATGGATGCCGTCTTCTGGGTCCAGGCCTACGGCAACCGAGACTCGCTCCTCGACGCCATCGACGACCCCGGCCTGCGCCGCTACGCCGAGATCAACTACGGCCCCTGGGACCGGCTCGACGCCAACCGGCCCTTCATCGCGGGCGTCGGGGCCAAGCCGGCGGGCGCCAACTTCTACCCGGCGGATATGACGAAGGAGACCTTCGAGGCCGCCGCTGAACAGAACCCCGCCCTCCGCGACCTCTACACGATGGTCCGCTACGACGAAGACGGCAACCTCGTGGCCGTCCCCTACCACGAGTTCTTCTACGACGCGATGCACGAGGCCGCCGGCACGCTGCGCGAGGCCGCCGCACTCGCCGAGGACCCCGGCCTGCGCCGCTACCTGGAGCTTCGCGCCGACGCCCTCACCACGGGCGACTACCAGCCGAGCGACCTCGCGTGGATGGACATGAAAGACAACA
>JAWWAN010000345.1:0-4829 GCA_033721675.1 Rhodothermales bacterium
ATGGCAAAGACGTCGGCGAGAAGGCCGGCGGGGACGGCGTGGCGCGTCTTCTTGACGTTGACCGCGCCGAAGTAGACGGCGATGACGTAAAAGGTCGTCTCGGTTGAGCCGAACATGGTGGCGGCCATCTTCACCAGCAGTGAGTCCTCGCCGAACTGGTTAATCATGTCCAGCACGATGGCCGCCGAGCCGGAGCCGGTGAGCGGGCGCACCAGCCCCATCGGGACCACCTCGGCCGGAATCCCGATGGCGCTGAGAAGCGGCCGCAGCAGGTCCGTCAGAAAGTCGAGCGCGCCGGAGGCCCGGAACATGCCGATGGCGAAGAGGATGGCGACGAGGTACGGGATGATCATCACGGCCACGTTGAACCCCTCTTTGGCGCCCTCGACGAACACCTCGTAGACGGGCACTTTCTTGATGAGCCCGTAGAGCGGGAAGCCCACGATGATCGTCGGCAGCACGAAAGCGGAGAGGTAGTCGATGACGAGGCGGAGCGTTTCCATGGCGGGAGGAGCCGGTTGAAGACGGGAAGGAGTGGACGAGGCGCAGCGGGGCGGTCAGGCCGGGGTGTGGTCAGGCGGCGGGGCGTTCCGGTCCGGGTCGCTCTCGCGGTAGCCCCGGAGGCGGCCGAGGGCTTTGGTGGTCACGATGGCGACGGTGAGCGAGAGGGCCGTGGTGATGAGGATCGAGAAGAAGAGCTGGTTGACTTGCAGCCCCATGATGGCCACCAGCAGCACGGGCGGCACGATCTGGACGCTCGCCGTGTTCATCGCCAACAGCATCACCATCGGGTTGGTCGCGGTGTCGTCGGTGGGGTTCAGCTTCTGGAGCTCCTGCATCGCCTTGATGCCGAGCGGCGTGGCGGCGTTGCCCAGCCCCAGCATGTTGGCCGTCAGGTTGAGCACGATCATGCCCATCGCCGGGTGGCCCTTCGGGATCTCGGGGAAGAGGGGGCGCAGGAGGGGCTGGGTGTAGCGGACGAGGCTCTGGAGCATCCCGGACGCCTCGGCGATCTGCAGGAGCCCCATCCAGAGGGCGATGCCGCCGATGAGCCCGAGCACCAGCGTGACGGCCGTCTCGGCGAAGTCGAGCGCGGCCTCGGCGATCGCGTTGAGCTTGACGAAGCGGACGGCCGGGAACGTGATGGTGGCCGCCCCCAGCGTGTCGCCCGGCGCGGCGGAGACGGTGGCGGGGCCGCGCAGGTCGTTCGCGCGCGAGGAGGTGACGGAGCGGATCGTGGTGAGCGGCTCGGGGAGGTCTACGTCCTGCGCGAAGCGCAGCTCGGTGCCGTCCGGGCTCTGCACGAGGGTGCCCTCGTAGGCGTCCGCCAGGTCGCCGGCGACGCCGTAAAACCCCTGGTAGGTCTGGGGGTCGAGGCGGATCTGGACGGCCTGCCGCCGCGCCTCGGCGTCGTAGCCCTCCGGGAAGTCGATCGCCAGCGGGAGGGGCTGCCGGTTGCGGTAGGCGTCGGAGGCGAAGTCTCGAACGTCGGAGACGAGGGCGAAGACGAGGCTGAAGATGATGAGCCCCGCCCAGATGTAGTTGAGCATGCCGGCAGGAGGAGGATGGAGGAGGATCGCGCCCGGCGGCGCTTGCTCGGCGAGGCCGGGGGTGGTATCATGCCCCGCAACGTACACGGCCCCCCGGACTAATGCCACCACGCCCGCCGATGCCGCGCCGGCCTTTTCCAGGATTCTTGCAAGCCCTCGCCGGCGCCGGCGTGCTGGCCGCCCTCGGGCTGGCTGCCTGCACCGAGCCGGCCCCCGAGGCGCGGCCGCCGGGCCTCCAGCCGATGGTCTTCCGGATCGACTCGACCCGGATCGGCGCGCGCCAGGAAGACCCCAACCTGGGCCGGAGCTTTCATGCGCCGGACGGCTGGGTGCGGCTCACCGACGCCGCGCTGGACACGGTCCGTGCCCTTCTGCCGGATACCGCCGCCGCGTACCGCTACGTCTTTGCCGACCCGGCCTATGGCAGCGTCTTGAGCATCCACGCGCTGCCGGACTCCGCCGCGCTTTCTGTGCTCGCCGATTCGCTGGGCGCGCGCCTGGCGGCCCGCTTCCCGGCCGACACGCTGCTGCGCGACGCCTACGAGAAGGACAGCCTGGAGGTCGTGCAATTCCTCGTCCGCCCGGAGGGCCGTGTTACCTTTGAATTGATCATCGCGCCAGACGAAGTGCGGCGGGCGACGTTCGCCTATATTGTGCCGCTGGCGTGGTATCCCCGCGCCGTCCGGGCCGTCGAGTCGTCCATCGGCTCGATCCGCCGGTATCGTTAACATTCATCCAAGAGGAGAGGTGATACGATGGTTCAAGCGGTAAAACAGGGGTTCGCCACGCTGCTCCTGCTCGTCCTGCTGGGGGTGGCTTCGGGCTGCACCGGGCACATGCACGTGATCGGCAACGGCGCCTCGTCCGGCGAGGTCGTGGAAGCCCGCCAGTGGTACGTGCTCTGGGGGCTGGTCCCGATCAACGACGTCGACACGAGCGACATGGCCGGCGGCGCGACGAACTATACCATCGAGACGGAGCAGTCCGCGCTCGACGTGATCATCAACATCTTCACCGGCGCCATCACGGTCTACTCGCGCACCGTCACGGTGACGAAGTAACCGGCAACGCGTCTGCTTCGCATCCCGGCAGGCGGCGTCTCACGGCGAGGCGCCGCCTGCATTCGTTTCCGGCGGGGCCTCAATCGCCCACGTAGGCCAGGCACTCGATCTCGACGCGGGCGCCGAGGGCGAGGCCGGTGGCGGCGAAGGCGCTGCGGGCGGGCTTGGGGCCGGGGAAGAACGTCACGTAGACCGCGTTCATGGCGGGCCACTCGGCGATGTCGGCCAGCATCACGGTGCACTTGACCACGTCGTCGAGGCGCGCGCCGTGGCGTTCGAGCACGGCGCGGATGTTCTCCATCGTCTGCCGCGTCTCGGGGCCGATGCCGCCCTCGGCGAGGCGCACCTGCGCAAGGTCGGCGGCGTCGAGGCGGACGGTGCCGATCTGGCCCGAGAGGAAGAGCCAGTCGTCCACGCGGACGGCCTCCGAGAAGGGCAGTCCCACGCGCCCCTCGGGCGCATGGAAGACGGGCGCGTCGCTCTCGCCTCGTATCGAAGTGCAGGCGGCGAGGAGGGGGAGCAGGAGGAGGAGGAGACAGACGCGCATCGGGAAGGGGGCGGCGGGTCAGGCGGCGGCGGACCCCTCAACATACGCACGGATCTTCTTCGCCGCCGCCTTCCCGACGACGTCTTCGAGCGCCTCCACCGGGGCGGCCTTGACCTGCTTGACGGAGCCGAACGCCTTCAGCAGCTTCTGCGCCGTCTTCTCGCCCACGCCGGGGATGTCGTGCAGCTCCGTACGGAGCGCCTTCTTGCGCTGCTTGCGCTGGAACGTGACGGCGAAGCGGTGCGCCTCGTCGCGCGCGCGCTGCAACAGCTTGAGGGAGGCGCTCGTGCGGGCGATGTGGCGGGGATCCGTGTCTCCGGGGAAGAACACCTCTTCGAGCCGCTTGGCGAGGCCGACGACGGGGAATTTGCCGTAGACGCCCTCGGCCTCCAGCGCCTCCACCGCGCTCGACAGCTGCCCCTTGCCGCCGTCGATCACCACGAGGTCCGGCCACGGGCCGTTCTCTTCGAGCACGCGCCGGTAGCGCCGCGAGACGACCTCGCGCATGGACTGGTAATCGTCGGGCCGGCCTTCGTCCACGCTGCGGATCTTGTAGGTCCGGTAGTCGCGCTTCCGGGGGCGGCCGTCCTCGAAGACCACGCAGGAGGCGACCGTCCCGGTGCCGCCCAGATGCGAGATGTCGAAGCACTCGATGCGGCGGGGCGGGCGGGGGAGGCGGAGGTCTTCCTGGAGGCGCTGCACGGCATGCGGCACGCGGTCCTCGCCGCGCTTCATCTGCGCCAGCTTCCACTCGTCGAGCAGCAGCCGGGCGTTGGCCTCCACCATCTTCATCAGGTCCGCCTTGTCGCCGCGCCGGGGCACCTTCAGCGGGACGTTCTTGCCCCGCTGTGCGCGCAGGAATTCTTCGAGCGGCTCGGGGTCTGCGGGTTCGGTAGAGAGGTAGACCTCGTCCGGGAAGAAGGTGGCCTCGGTGTAATAATGTTCGAGCCAGGTCTGCATCAGCTCGGCGTCCGGGCGGCCGTCCAGGCGGCGGAGGTATTTGTGCTGGCGGCCGACGACCTTGCCCTCGCGGACCTTGAAGAGGACGGCCACGGCGACGTCCGCCTCGCGCTCGGCGCAGAGGGCGAAGACGTCGCGGTCCACGAAGTCGCCGGAGACGATCTTCTGGCGTTCGGAATACTGCGTGAGCGCGGCGATCTGGTCGCGGAGCGTGGCGGCCCGCTCGAAGTCGAGCGCGGCGGCGGCGTCTTTCATGAGCGCTTGGAGCTGGCCGATGAGCTCGCCGGTGTGGCCGTTGAGCAGCTTCTCGATCTGGCGGATCGTCTCGTCGTAGTCGGCCTCGCTCTGGTAGCCCACGCAGGGCGCGGCGCACTTCTGGATGTGGTACTCGAGGCACGCCTGGTACTTGCCCGCCGCAATGGGTTCGGGCGCGAGGTGGAGGGCGCACGTCCGCAGCTTGAAGATGGAGCGGACGGCCTTGAGCGCCAGCCGCATGTTCTTGACGTCCGTGTACGGCCCGAAGTATTTGGAGCCGTCCTTGCGGACGCGGCGGGTGGGGAAGACGCGCGGGAAGCGCTCGTTTTTGATGCAGATGTAGGGGTAGGTCTTGTCATCCTTCAGGTTGACGTTGTAGCGGGGCCGGTGGCGCTTGATGAGGTTGTTCTCCAGGATCAGCGCCTCGGCCTCCGTGTCGGTGACGATGACCTCGAC
>JAWWAN010000346.1:0-4829 GCA_033721675.1 Rhodothermales bacterium
AGCTGCACGTAGTGGCCGTACGGGCCCTTGCGCAGGAGGACCGGCAGGTCGGCCTCCGGGTGGATGCCGAGGACGCGGTCCGGCGCGTTGCCGGCCTGAAGGAGCTCGCGCAGCGTGTCTTCCCGGACGTCGCCCGGCGCCAGCTCGTCCGGCACGGAGGCGCGCACCTGCTCGCCGTCGAGGTCGCCCTCCACGTACGGGCCGTAGCGCCCCACGCGGACCACGAAGTCGCCCCACTGCGGGAAGGTGAGCGTCGAGACCTCGCGGGCGTCCACCTTGTCGAGCGCTTTCTCGACGCGCGTCTCCAGGCCGCGCTCGCCCCGGTAGAAGGCCTTCAGGAACGTCTCGGCTTCGCGCTCGCCGCTGGCGATGTCGTCCAAGACCTGCTCCATCTCGGCCGTGAAGCCGACGTCCACGAGCTGCTCGAACTGGCGCTCCAGCAGCTCGTTGGTGGCGAAGGCCGTGAAGGTGGGCACGAGCGTGCGCCCCTCGCGGCGGACGTAGCCCCGGTGCTCGACGGTGTCGATGATGGTGGCGTAGGTGGAGGGCCGGCCGATGCCTTCCTTCTCCAGCGTCTTGATGAGCGTGGCCTCGCTGTAGCGGGCCGGCGGCTTGGTCTCGTGGCCGATGGGCTCGACCTCGCGGCAGTCCGGCCGGTCGCCCTGCTTGAGCGAGGGCAGGGGCTGCTCGCGGTCTTCGAGGGCGGCCTCGGGGTCGTCGGTGCCTTCCACGTAGGCGCGGAAGAAGCCGGGAAACTCGATGGTGCGGCCCTTGGCGCGGAACGTCGAGCGGTCGTCGCCTTCGCCGGCCTCGATGGTGGCCGTCACGTCGCGGAGGCGGGCGTCGGCCATCTGCGTGGCGACGGTCCGTTTCCAGATCAGGTCGTAGAGCCGTGCCTCGATGCCGGAAAGGCCGTGCTCGTCGGCGGTCTGCATGCCCTTGCCGGCGGGGCGGATGGCCTCGTGGGCCTCCTGCGCGTTGCGCACCTTGCCGCTGAAACGGCGCGGGCCGGGGCTCAGGAAGTCCTCGCCGTAGCGCGCGCGCACGGCCCGGCGGGCGGCGTCGACGGCCTCCTGCGAGAGGTTGGTCGAGTCCGTCCGCATGTAGGTGATGAAGCCGTTCTCGTAGAGCTTCTGCGCCACCTGCATGGTGCGGCGCGCCGAGAGGCCGAGCTTGCGGCTGGCCTCCTGCTGGAGCGTCGAGGTGATGAAGGGCGGGTAGGGGCTGCGCTTCGTGCGCTTCTCCTCGACGCCGGTGACGGTCCACGCGGCGTCCTGCAGGCGCTCGGCCAGCCCCCTGGCTTCGTCGCCGCCGAGCAGCAGCACGTTCTCGCCGGCCGTCAGGCCGTCCCGAAGGCGGCCCGTCTCGTTGTCGAAGTCGCGGCCCGTGGCGAGGCGGATGTCGCGCAGGTGGGTCATCTGCGCCTCGAACGGGCGGCCCTCGACGAGCACGGCCTTGAGGTCCCAGTAGGCGGCCGGCACGAAGGCGATGCGCTCCTTCTCGCGGCTGACGAGCAGGCGCACGGCCACGCTCTGCACGCGCCCCGCCGAGAGCTTCGGCGCGATCTTCTTCCACAGCACGGGCGAGATGGTGTAGCCGACCAGCCGGTCCAGGATCCGGCGGGCTTCCTGCGCATCGACGAGGGCGCGGTCAATCTCGCGCGTATGGTCGAGCGCCTCCAGGATGGCCTCGCGCGTGATCTCGTGGAACACCATGCGGCGGACGGGCACGCGCGGGTCGAGGACTTCGAGCAGGTGCCAGCCGATGGACTCCCCCTCGCGGTCCTCGTCCGTCGCGATGTAGAGTTCGTCGGCGTCCTTCAGGGCCTCCTTCAGGGCGCGCACCACCTTCTTCTTCTCGGGCGGGACCACGTAGAGCGGCTCGAAGCCGTTGTCTGCGCGGACGCCCAGGCGGGCCCACTTCTCGTTCTTGTACTGCGCGGGGATCTGGGAGGCCGAGGCCGGGAGGTCCCGCACGTGCCCCATGCTGGCCTCCACGCGGTACTGGCCGCCCGGCAGAAACCGGCGGATGGTCTTGGCTTTCGTGGGCGATTCGACGACGACGAGTCGTTTCATATAGCAGACAACGGAGATCAGGGGTGGCGAGCAGCGCGGCCTCCTTCCAGAAGAGGCACGCCCTCGGGAAAGCAGAGACGGGGGCCGCCCCGGTCTTTCGAAGGGCGGCACACGCGAAGGTAATCCAGTGCGGTGCCAGCGCCGTGTCGCAGGCCGGGCAGCGGGATGCGTCTCACGCGGGATGGTCTGCAACGTTCCGGCCCGCCTGCGCCCGGCCGCGCGGCTGCACCACGAAAAACGCCGCCCCCCGGCCGAGGCCGAAGGGCGGCGTTTGGGGAACGGCCGGGAGGCCGCCGCGGCTAGTCCTCCGCGTCTGCGGCCTCATGGAAGAGGCCTACTTCGAGGCCGTCCTCGCCGAGGAAGTGGTCCAGGTGATGCGCGCGGTCCTCGGTCTTGAAGAGGATGCCTTCGAGCAGCGTCTTCGTGCCGAAGTCGCCCCGCTCCGACGCGGTCTGGATGGCGCGGCGCAGGTGCTGGGCGATCTGGCGCTCGACGGCGCGGTCGTGCCGCAGCGAGGGCCGGATGCGGTAGGTGCCCTCGGGCTCGTGCGTCACGAAGGCGATCTTGGCCTGGTTGACGGGGTCACTCGTCGGGATGCCGCCCAGCGCCGTCATGCGCTCGGCCAGGGCGTCCAGGTGGGCGTGCACCTCCTCGTAGTTGTGCTCCAGGAACAGGTGCAGATCGCGGAACTGGGGCCCCTCGACGAGCCAGTGGTGCTTGTGGTACTGGTGGTAGAGGATCCACATCGACGCCTGGAGCTCGTCCAGCATCGGGATGAGCTGCTCGACGGTATCGCGGTCCAGCCCGATCGGGTTGTCCTCGATCATCGACTGGGGGCGCCAGGGCTCGCCCTGCTCGCTGCGGCGCTCCTGCTCAGACGGGATGGCCTCTCCGTTGGTGTTCATGTGCGTGTTGGTATAGGTGGGTGCCTGCGTATCCATGCGTTTCTGTGTCCCGTTCGTGGGTGGGTGCGTAGCGTGCCGCCGGCGTGAGAGGGGCGCCGGCCTGGAAAACATCCTACGACGAGATACACCGCCGCTATCCGCCAGAATCGACAAATAGCACGGACGTAACACCGCGGGGGTGCCCGCGCAGCGCGGGGCGAAAAATTCGGTTAAATTCCACGCGATGGGCTCCGGTGGGGCGGGCGGGCTCGCCATTCGGGGAGGCTGCTGCGTACCTTGTCGCGGGGCTCCTTCTCCAACCAGACTGCACGAGGTACCGATGACGCAGAAAGAGATGGTTCTTGAATCCACGGCGTTCGTGGCGGCCGTGGCCGTGGCGGCCGGCACCGCCGCCGGGACGGTGGCCCTCGCCCGGGGCGAGACGCCGGGCGCCCCCGGGATCTCGAAGGCGCTGTCCCGGCTCGGGCACGCCGTCGGGGGCAGCATGCTCAGCGGCGTGGCCTTCATCGGCGCCACCTCGGCCCTCGTCAGTCTGGCGGTCTACCAGGGGCTGCGCCAGCTCGACTTCTGACGCGGTTCGGGATTTCGACGCATGCCGAAGGGTGAACGTACCGGCCCGGTGCAGCCGCCGAGGCCCCTCCTTCGCCGTTCGGTGTGCGACGTGTGATATTCGGCGTTCGTCCTTCTCTTCTCACTCCACCCACACCCCATGTCCACCAACGCGAAGCAGCACGTGTACCGCTTCGGCGCCGGCCGCGCCGAAGGCAACAAAGGGATGAAGGCGCTGCTGGGCGGCAAAGGCGCCAACCTGGCCGAGATGAGCGCCATCGGCCTGCCGGTGCCGCCGGGCTTCACGATCACCACCGAGGCGTGCCGCCACTACGTGGAGCACGGGCAGGCCTGGCCGGACGGCCTGGAGGCCGAGGTGCGCGGCGGCCTCCGCCACGTCGAGGCGATCCTCGGCAAGACGCTCGGAGACCCCCAGAACCCGCTGCTCGTCTCCGTCCGCAGCGGCGCCGCCGTGTCGATGCCGGGCATGATGGATACGGTCCTCAACCTCGGCCTCAACGACGCCGTCGTGGACGGGCTGGCGCGGCAGACGGGCAACCCGCGCTTCGCCTACGACGCCTATCGCCGCTTCATCGACATGTTCGGGGACGTCGTGATGGGCGTCCGCCACGCGCGCTTCGAGGAGGCCATCGAGCACCTGAAGCAGGAGCGCGGCGTGGAGGACGACGTCGAGCTGACGACGGACGACCTGCGGGAGCTGGTGGACCGCTACAAGGCCATCTACCGCCGCCATACGGGCCACATGTTTCCCGCCGACCCCCAGGAGCAGCTCCGCTTCGCCATCAATGCGGTCTTCGACTCGTGGGACAGCTCGCGGGCGGTCAAGTACCGCAAGATCAACAAGATCACCGGCCTGATCGGCACGGCGGTCAACGTGCAGGCGATGGTCTTCGGCAACATGGGCGAGACGAGCGGCACGGGCGTCTGCTTCACGCGCAACCCGGCCACGGGCGAGAACAAGCTCTACGGCGAGTTCCTCGTCAACGCGCAGGGCGAGGACGTGGTGGCGGGCATCCGCACGCCGGAGCCCATCAGCCGCATGGAGCAGAAGCTGCCCGCCGCCTACGAGGAGCTCGTCGGGCTGACCGGGCGCCTGGAGCGGCATTACGAGAACATGCAAGACATCGAGTTCACCGTGGAGGAGGGCCAGCTCTTCATCCTCCAGACGCGCAACGGCAAGCGCACCGGGAATGCCGCGCTGCGGATCGCGGTGGAGATGGTGGAGGCGGGGCTGACGGAGAAGGAGAAGGCCGTGCGCGACCTCGTCGAGCCCGGCCAC
>JAWWAN010000347.1:0-4821 GCA_033721675.1 Rhodothermales bacterium
CTGCCGCGCACGCTGGGCGAGCATCCGGAGACGGGCTATGAGATCAAGGCCAACCTCGGCAAGTACGGTCCCTACGTCCAGCACGGCAGCACCTTCGCCTCCCTCACGCCCGATGACGACGTCTTCACCGTCGACCTCGACCGCGCGCTGGAGCTGATCGCCGTGAAGGAGGCCAAGAAGAAGCCGCTGCGCATCCTCGGGCAGCATCCGGAGACCGGCGAGGTCGTGGAGGTGTGGAACGGGCGCTACGGCCCCTACGTGAAGCACCAGCGGCTCAACGCCACGCTCCGCAAGGACCAGGCGCCGGAGACCGTCACGATGGACGAGGCGCTGGAGCTGCTGGCCGAGCGCGCGGCCAAGAAGGGCACGCGCAAAGGTGGCCGCCGCAAGACGAGGGCGAAGAAGAGCTAGCGCATCTCAGGCGGCGGCGCCGGTGGAAGTCATGCGCTGGGCATCCAGGCTGGCGATCCACGCGCGCACCTGCTCGATGGTGACGAAGTCGCCGAGCGCCTCGAAGATCGCGAGGGCCTGGCGGTACATCGCCTCGGCGTGGTCGAGCTCGCGGCGCATCTGGTAGAGCACGCCGAGGTTCGCGTACTGGCGGGCCACCCCTGCGTCGCGCCCGAGCCGTTCGTCGATCTCCAGGGCTTGGCGGTAGAGCCCTTCGGCGGCGTCCAGGCGGCCCTGTTCCTGGAGGACGTTGCCGAGGTTGGTGCAATCCTCGACCAGCGCGGCGTCCCGGCCGTCGGCCTGGTCGAGCGCGAGGGCCCGGCGATAGACGTCCTCGGCGTCGTCGAGGCGGCCCTGCACCCGGTAGAGGATGCCGAGGTCTCCGTACAGCCGGGCGCGCGCCTCGCGGCGCCCCTGGGCTTCGTAGAGGGTGAGAGCGCGGCGGTACATCGCCTCGGCTTCTTCGATGCGGTTGCAGACGGCGAAGACGTTGCCCAGCCCGGCGCAGGCATCGGCGGCGGCCGCCGGCTGCCCGGCAGCCTCGAAGCAGGCCAGCGCCTCGTGGAAGGCGCGCTCGGCGTCGCCGGTGGCGCCGGCCTGGAAGTGGAGCTCGCCCAGACGAGCGTACCCGGCTGCCTGCGCGGCGCTGGCTTCGCGGTGCCCGCCGAGGTCGAGCGCCTGGCGCACGAGCCGGCGCGCGGCTTCGAGGTCGCCCCGGGCCTCGTGGGCGTCGGCGAGGCGCAGCATCGTGGCGGCGGCCGCGCGGATCCGCTCGGGCGGCGGGTCGGCCTCGAGGACCTGCCCGACGCATCGCTCCGCCCGGTCGAGCAGACCCAGGGCGCCGAGGAACCGGGCGGCGGCGAGCGCGGCGGCCGGGTGGCGCGTGGCGGCGGCCTGCGCGAAGACGGCCTCCGCGCGCGACAGCCGGCCCTCCGTGGCGAAGCGGCGTGCGGCCAGCAGGAGCGCGCGCAGGTCGGGGGGGAGGCTGTCGTCCGGGGCAGGGCCGAGCGCGAGGGGCGAGAGGGCCGCGGGCGGCGCGTCTGGCAGGGGGCCGTCGAGGTAGTCCAGCAGGTGCGCCAGGAGCAGCTCGGGGAACGCCTCCGGGCCGGGGCAGCGATGGTAGCGGTCCGGCCCGAAGCGCTCGATGCGGTCGCAGAGGTCGATCAGCGGCTCGGTGGACGGATCGAGGATCCGCTCCTCGCCGGGCGGTTGGACGTAGCACCAGACCGGGATGCCGTGCCTCCGGGCCTCTTCGAGGTCGGCCTCGAAGCGCCGTGCTGCAGCCGCCCCGGCGGGAGGGCCGAGGTGCGCCACGACCACGTCGGCGCCGGCGAGCGCGCGGCGGCGCAGCGCCTGCGGCCAGAAGGACCGCCTCGGCGGCCGGGCGCTCCGGAACCGGCGCCCCAGCACGCGCGCCTTGCGCTCGTTCGCCTCCGTCAGGACGGCCTCGCAGCGGCCGGCCCACGCGGCAGACGGCTCGCCCGGTGAAGCGAAGTAAAGAGTGCAGTCCTTCATCGGTCGTGGAGCGGCCGTCCAGCGTCGTCGCGGTCCTTCGGTATTCACCTTCATGTTTCGGTCGGTGGCGCGCGTGGATTAAGGCGCCTGCCCGGCCGGGTGAGGAGTCCGTCAGATGGTGCTGCGCCCATTCGTGCGGGCGGCCGGCGGCGCCATCAGAACCCGGATGCGCCCCACGACGCGGCCGGCTTCTTCCGGGGTCAGCGCGCGCGCTGCCGCACCGCGCTCCGTCAACGCGATGCCGCCGTCGGCCTCGAACGTCAGCGCCAGCTCGAAGAGGCCGTGGCGCCGCAGGACGTGGCGCAGCTGCCCGAGCGCGGGGTCGCGGTAGATGAGCAGCGTGCTGTCTGTGGCCTCGTTGTGGCGCACGGACACGAGTTCGTCGCGCGCGTAGTGCGGGATCGGAGCGGCCGCCGTGGCGCAGCCTCCGGCGAAGAGCGCGAGCAACAACACGATGCGATACATGGCAAGGTCACCGGCGATGGGCACGAGGCGGTGCGGGCGGAAGGCCCCCATTGGACTATCATCGCGTCTTCACCGTACGTTCTTAATGCGTCTTCCTCCCGCCGCCCCCCCACCCGATGCCGATCCGCCCCGCCCGCCCCGGCGATGCCCCCCGCCTCACGGCGCTGGCCCATGCCGCCAAGCGCCACTGGGGCTACCCCGACGCCTGGATCGAGGCCTGGCGCGAGGCGCTGACGATCACCCCGGCCGACCTCGCCACGCTCGACGTCCGCTGCGCCGAAGACGGCGATGGCCTCGCGGGCTTCTACGCGCTGGGCGGAGCGCCTCCGGTCTGCATCCTGGAGCACCTGTGGGTGGGCCCCGAGGCGATGGGGCGCGGCGTCGGGCGCGCCCTCTTCCGAGACGCGGCCGTGCGGGCCGCCGCCCGGGGCGCTACCCTGCTGGAGATCGACTCCGATCCGCACGCCGAAGGGTTCTACCTGCGGATGGGCGCCCGCCGCGTCGGCACCGTCGTCGATGCCGTCCTCGGCCAGCGCCGCGAGCGGCCGCTGTTGCGGCTCGCCCTCGACGCCGCCCCCCCTCCGTCCGGGTGAGGCGCGCCCACCCCGTCAGCGCCGCCAGAACGTCGGTACGAAGAGGATGAGCACGGTGAAGATCTCCAGCCGCCCCGCCATCATCAGCAGCGCGAGGATCCACTTGCCCAGCATCGGCACGTGGGCGTAGTTCTCCGTGGGGCCGAGCGTGCCGAAGGCCGGCCCGATGTTGCCCACGCACGAGATGGCGGCGCCGAGCGCGCTCAGCAGGTCCAGCCCGAGCACGGCCATCAGCGCCGCGCCGAGGGCCAGCAACGCGATGTAGAAGACGATGAACGAGAGCACGTTGCGCATCACGTCCGGCGGCACCACGGCGCCGTTGAGGCGGACGGGCATGACGGCCTGCGGGTGGATGAGCTGCTTGATCTCCTTGAACGAGTCCTTGAAGACGAGCACGTGGCGGATCACCTTGACGCCGCCGCCCGTGGAGCCGGCCATGCCGCCGACGAAGAAGAGCAGGAAGATGACGGTGATCGCTACGGGCGGCCACAGCTCGTAATCGGCCGTGCCGAAGCCGGTGGTGGTGACGATGGCGGTGGCCTGAAAGGCCGCGTAGCGCAGGGCGGTGAAGAACGACGCGTAGCCGTCGAACTCCGTCAGCGCGGCGGTGTGCTGGGGCAAGACGTGCAGCAGCGGCGCCCACGAGCCGAGCGCGATCAGCAGCGTCGCGCAGACGATGATGCCCGTGTAGACCTGGAACTCGGTGTCGCGGAAGACGGTGATCGTGCGGCCGCGCAGGAAGCGGAAATGCAGCGCGAAGTTGACGCCGGCCAGGAACATGAAGACCGTGATCACCCCGTCCACATACGCGCTGCCGTAGTCCGCCACCGAGCCGTTGCGCGTCGAGAAGCCGCCAGTGGCCATCGTCGCGAAGGCGTGGTTGACGGCGTCGAAGAAGTCCATCACGGGCAGCAGGAGCAGCACCTCGACGGCGGTGATGCCGACGTAGATGAACCAGAGGCGCTTGGCGGTCTCGCGCACGCGCGGCGTCAGCTTGTCGGCGCTGGGGCCGGGCACCTCGGCCTTGAAGAGCTGCATCCCGCCGACGCCCAGGATGGGCATGATGGCGAGCATCAGCACGATCACGCCCATGCCGCCGAGCCAGTGGGCGAGGCTGCGCCAGAACAGCATCGCCTTCGGCAGCGCCTCGATGGCGGGCGTGCCGGCCCCGCCGAGGATGGTGGCCCCCGTCGTCGTGAAGCCGCTCATCGTCTCGAAGAACGCATCCGTATAGCTCTCCAGCACGCCCGAGAGGACGAACGGCAGGCTGCCGACGAGCGAGAGCACGAGCCACGCGAGGGCCACGATGGCGAAGCCCTCGCGCACGCGCAGGTCTTCCTGGGCGCCGCGCCCCCCGCCGTAGAAATACGCCCCGCCGCCGAGCATGGCCGCCAGCACGGCCGAGACGGCGAAGCTCCACCACGCCTCCTCGCCGTAGAGCAGCCCGACTCCCATCGGCGCCAGCAGCGCCACCCCCAGGAAGAAGAGCAGCGCCCCGAGCGTACCGATGACGGGTTTGAGATGGAGCAGCATGGAGATAGGGATCGGTTTGGGAGCGAGGGCTCAGTGCACGACCGAACGTATTCCAGGAGGCATCCCGGCGTACGCCAGGAATCATCCCGAGCGAAGTCGAGGACGCGAGGCGCAGCCGCCGGACGTAGTACACTCGCCCCGAGGGAGGGCGCCATCCTGAACCGGCGAGATTACCGCGTCCGTCGGCTTCGCCTCGTGTCCTCCGCTCGCTACGCTCGGTCGGAATGACAACTCGGGTTTTTGTCGTGTACTGAGGTCATCCAGC
>JAWWAN010000348.1:0-4803 GCA_033721675.1 Rhodothermales bacterium
ATCATGGACTGGGCGGTGTTGAGGACGCGGGCCGAGGCGGCGAATGCCTGCTGATATTCGATCAGGTGGGTCATCTCTTCGTCGATCGAGACGCCGGAGACGCCGCGCTCCATGGCGTCGAGGTGATCGACGACGGCGGCCTGCCCGGCGGCCTGCCCGGCGGCGGCGTCGAGCCGCCCCCCGATGCCGGCCAGCAGGTCGGTGACGAACCCGTCCGGGGTCTTCGTGCCGCCGGCCATCAGCGGCTGCGTGCGCAGCCCGCCGATGGCGAGCGCCACGGCGTTGTCCCCCACCGCAGCAGGATCCCCGGAGGCCGCGATGGCGGAGGGGTCGGCGGCGACGTCGGCGGAGAGCGCGAGGGACCCGGCCGTGGTGCCCGCCGGGTCGAAGAAGTCGCGCCCGCCGGTGCCGTCGAGGCCGAAGCCGGTCTGGTGGAGGGCGTTGACCTCGGTGACGAGGGTGCTGGCGAGGGCGTCGAGGGCCGCGCGCGCCTCGGGGACGGCGCCGCCGAGGGTGCGGAGCGCCGCACCGATCCGGCCGTCCTCGCCCGCCGGCGCGTCGATCCCGACGGGTGTGTCGCCGAAGAGCAGCACGGGAGGGTCGGCATCGGCGTCGAGGCCGAGCGGGGTCCGGGTAGAACCGTGGACGAGCGTCATCCCGTCGATGGCGACCGTATAGCCCGCCGCGCCATCCTGCCGGGCCTCGACGGGCAGGTAGGTGGAGAGCTCCTGCACGAGCTGATCGCGCCGATCCTCGGCGGCCAGGTCGGGCGAGCCCTGAATGCGTGCGGCCTCGGCGGTGCCGTTGATCGTGGCGATCTCGTCGAGGAGGCCGTTCACCGCCTCCACCTGTGCGGACAGGTCGGAGCGGGTCTGGCTGCCGAAGGCGTCGAGGCCCGCCGCGGTCCGCCCGAGCGTGTCGGCGAGGGCGCCGGCCTGGGTCCGGAGGGCGGTCCGCAGGCCCGTGTCGGCCGGCCGGTCCGCGAGATCGCTCCACGCGTTCCAGAAGTCGTCGAGAGCCGACCCTACGCCGCCGTCGCCCGTCGGGAAGAGGCTTTCGAGGGCGGCGAGCAGGCGTTCCTCCTCCTGGGCGGCGCCGAGCCCGGTGCGGGCGTCGTTGGCCGAAGCCGCCAGCATCCCGTCTCGGACGCGCTCGTAGGCGGCCACCGAGACGCCGAGGCCGCTGACGCTGCCGTGGCGCGTAGGCATCAGCACGCCGGGCGAGGTCAGCGCATCGGCCTGGAGCCTCACCCGCCGCCGCGAATAGCCTTCGGTGTTGGCGTTGGCGACGTTGTCGGCGACGGTGTTCATCGCCGCGTCGAGCGCGCGGAAGCTGCGGCGGCTGATCTCGAAGAGCTGGTTGATACTCATCGTCTCCCCTCTCCCGGCCTCAGCCGACGTGGTTGACCAGCGGACGCGCACTCGCAGGGCGTGCGGCGCGGCCGGTGGCGTCGTAGGTGCGCGGCGCCTCGGGAGGGCGCATCGCCTGGATCAGGCCACGCCCCAGGCTCATGGCGTGGCGCAACGCGAAGTCGAGCGCGTCGGCGTGGCGGCGCGTCCGGGCCGCGCCGGTCCGGACGGCGTCGGCGGCGGTGCGGAGGCGCGCGCCGAGCGAGGCCGTGGCGTCGCCGGCAGCGAGCACGGCGGCGAGGGCGTCGAGGTCGCCGTCGATGCGGAGCACCCGGCCCAGCAGCCGCGTCTGCCGGTCCCGCACGGTGCGCAGGCGGCCGAGCATGTCGAGGGCCTCGGCGGCGGCATCAGCGCCGTCGTGCTGGCGCGCCGGCGTACCCTCACGCAGCGCGTCGAGCTGAACGGTGAAGGCGTCGTGCAGGGCGTCGGTGGCGGCCCGTTCCTGCCGGAGCGTCTCGATCAGGGCGTGGACGAGCGGCGCAGGGCCGCCCGGCGCGGGCGGGTTCGGATGGGGGTTCATCGGTCGTCCTCCGTGCGGATAGCAGGCCCGAGCGCCATGGCGTCTGGAGCGGCCGGGTCGGCGGCGGGCAACGTAGGGGCGGCCGCACCCTGCCACTGGCGCAGCAGCAGGTCTGAGAGGCGCAGGGCGCCGCTGTCCACGAGATGCTCGGCGAGAATGCCGCTGAGCAGGTCGCGCTGCGTATCGCGCTGGCCGCTCATCCAGCCGGGTCCGGCCTCGCCGGCGAGGCTTTCGTCGAAGAGTCCATCCGTCATCACGCGGACGAACTGGCCCGCGAGAATCGCCTCGAACTGGCGCGCGGCCTCCTCCAGCGTCTGGGGCGGAGCGGCCGGGCCGCTGGGCGCGGGGCCGTTCGGCAAAGGGCGCGAGGTGGGGTCGATGGTCATGGTAAGACGATGCGTTTCGGATGCAGGGCCTACAGGATCACGAGCTCGCCCTGGAGGGCGCCGGCCCGCTTGATAGCCTGGAAGATGGCGATCACGTCGCGCGCGGTCAGCCCCAGCTCGTTGAGCGCCGCGGCGAGCTGGCTCACGTCGGTGTTGGGCGAGAGGACGACGGAGCGGGCGCCCTCCTCCTCGATCTGCGCCGACCCCGCCGCGCCCGCCACGGTCTGCCCCTGCGAGAGCGGCGCCGGCTGCGAGACGAACGGGTCGGCCTGGGTCGAGACGATGAGGCTGCCGTAGGTGACCATCACTTCGGCGATGCGCACGTCGCCCCCGGCCACGATCGTGCCGGTGCGCTCGTTGATGACCACGCGCGCGGGCACGTCTACGGCCACCGTCAGCGCTTCGAGCGTCGCGAGGAGGGCCGACGGCGCCTCGCCGGACGGCACGGCCACGCGCACGAGCCCGGCGTGCTCCACCGTCGCGGCATCGGCATACGTCGCATTCACGATCTCGGCGATGCGGGCGGCGTTCGTGAAATCGGGCTGGCGCAGCACGAGCCCCAGACGCGCGGCGTCCAGCTGGACCGGCGGCGCGGCGGTGACGAGGGCGCCGTTCGGGATGCGCCCCGTGTTGCTGTGGTTGACGCGGACGCTGGTGCCGGCGCTGGCGGCCAGCACGGCGCCGGTCGAGACGGCCCCCTGCGCCATCCCGTGCACTTGCCCGGTGAGCGGGTTCATCAGCGGGGTCTGCAACAACACCCCACCGGAGAGCGAACGGGCATCCCCCAGCGACGAGACCGTGACGTCCAGCCGGGCGCCGGAGCCGTGGAACGGATCGAGCGTGGCGGTGACCATCACGGCCGCGACGTTGCGCGCGCCCAGCAGCGCGGGGTCGACCGTCAGGCCGAACTGCCGCAGCATGTTGACGATGCTGTTGACGGTGTAGGGTGCGCCGCGATGCCCTCGCGCCCGGTCGCCGGTGCGGTCGAGGCCGACGACCAGCCCGTAGCCGGTGAGCTGCACGGGCATCGCCCCCTCGACCACGACGAGGTCCTTCAGCCGCGTATCCGGGCCGCCCTGCGCGTGCGCCAGCACGGGGAGGAGCAGGCCCAGCACCAACCACGCGGCGGCGCGAATCCGGCCCCGCGAACAGGCCGGACCGCGCCCCCGCGCGTCTACACCTCCACACGTCGGGAACGAGGCAGGTGAGGCGTTGAGATCGATCATCGAATGGGCAGAAGCTGGGGTCATTGGGAGGCGAAGAAGAGGGCGCCGGCGAGCACGGCCACGGCGCCGAGCTTGGCGAAGGTGCCGGGCTTGATGAAGCGCCGCCCCAGCCCCGCGCGCCGGTACTCGATGACGGCGCCGGCGATCTGGTGCGAGAGCACCGTGTTGTCGTGCCGGACGTCGAACGGGCGCACCGAGCCGGAAAGCCGCATCAGGTGGGTGACGCCGTTGACGTTCAGCCGCCGCTCGCCCTCCACGACGAGGTTTCCGACGGAATCGACGGCGACGACGCGGGCCGTGAGGGTGCCACTCAGCAGATCCTTCTGGACGGTTTCGTTGCGGTTGCGGGCTTCCTTCTTGAAGCTGGCATCGAGCGCGAAGCGACCCGAGAGGTCGGACCCGCCCTGGGCCGTCCCGGCGCCTCCCAGCCCGGCCGTGGAGCTGTTCTGGAAGCCGCTCTCGCGGGCGGCGGCGGTGCGCTCGGCCAGCACCACGGTGAGCACGTCGCCGGCCTGCCGCGCCGTCGGGTCGGCGAAGAGGGACTGGGCGGCGGCAGCGGGCGCGAGCCCTCCCAGGAGGGCAAGCACAGGAAGCAGCGCAGCGAATCGGTTCATCGGGAAGACAGGGTCTGGATCCAGGTGGCGGCGCCCGGCCCGGTGAGGCGGGCGCGGTAGGCGGTGCGGGTGTCAGGGCAGTAGAGGCGGATGTCCTCGCCGGCATGGCCGGCCTCGCGCGCGGTGCAGGTGAGCGTCATGGCGAGCCCCCGGCGCTGGTAGTGCATGCGCACGGGTGCGCCGAGCGCGGCGGCGTAGGGCGCGCGCACGTCGTGCCGGCGCAACACCCGTCCTTCCGCAATCGAACGCACCGCGACGGCGTCTTCGGGCAGCGCGCCGGGTACCACCGGCTCGCCTGCCAGCGTCGTCGTCTCGATCCAGGCGGGGGCGAGGTCGGCCGCGGTGACGGGTTCGCCCCGCGGCACATCGGCCCGGGCGACGAGAACGGTGTCGTAGTGGGCCACGTAGAGCAGCGCAGCCCCCGCTTCCTCCCAGCCCCCGCCGTCGCGCGGCGTGAGCACGGTGGTGCGGACGGTGCCGCGCGGCAGCGCGGCGGCGGCCGGGAAGCGCACACGCAGCGGCCCTTCGGCCGGCACGCCGGTATCGATGCGGCGGATGCGCACGTCCAGGCGGTGCCATCGTTCCGGAGAACCAAGGTCAAGCCGCCGGACTCGTGATCGACGAAGGCCGACAGCGGGACCAACTCAA
>JAWWAN010000349.1:0-4800 GCA_033721675.1 Rhodothermales bacterium
CCTCGGCCTGCGCGTGGTCGAGAAGACCTCGACCGGACGGCCCTCGACCAAAGAGAGCGTCCTCCTGGAGCTCGCCACCGAGCACGAGCTGCCCGGCCTGATCCTGGACTGGCGCAAGATCGCCAAGCTCAAGAGCACCTACGTGGACGCCCTGGCCGGGCTGGCCCACCCCGAGACCGGCCGCATCCACACCGACTTCAACCAGACCGTGACGGCCACCGGGCGGCTCAGCTCCAGCAACCCCAACCTCCAGAACATCCCCGTCCGCACCGAGATGGGGCGCGAGATCCGCAAGGCGTTCGTCGCCCGCACGGGCTGGACGCTGATGGCGGCGGACTACGTGCAGATCGAGCTGCGGATTCTGGCCTCGATGAGCGGCGACGAGGCGCTCAAGAAGGACTTCGCCGAGGGCAAAGACATCCACACCGCCACGGCTGCGCGCGTCTTCGGCGTGGCTCCCGAGGCCGTCACCCGAGACATGCGGCGCAAGGCCAAGGAGGTCAACTACGGGATTCCCTACGGCGTCTCGGCCTGGGGTCTGGCCCAGCGCATCCGCTCGACGCTCGACGAGGCGCAGGAGCTCATCGAGCAGTACCAGCGCACCTACCCGCGCGTCTCCACGTTCCTGGCCGAGACCGTGGAGGAGGCCCGCGAGAAGGGCTACGTGGAGACCAGGCTGGGGCGGCGGCGCTACGTGCCCGGCATCAACGCGCGCAACCGCAACGAGCGGTCGTTCTTCGAGCGCGTGGCCGTCAACATGCCGATCCAGGGCACACAGGCGGACATGATCAAGCTCGCCATGGTCCGCATCCATGCGCGCATGCGGGACGAAGGCTTCGCGAGCCGGATGCTGCTGCAGGTCCACGACGAGCTCGTCTTCGAGGTCGCGCCCGGCGAGGAGGCCGCCCTTCGCCCGCTCATCGAGGCCGAGATGGTCGAGGCGCTCCCGCTCGACGTCCCCATCGCCGTAGACATCGACGCCGGCCCCAACTGGCTGGACGCGCACTGAGGAAGGCAGTGTTCCGGTGTCCCGGTGTTCCAGTGAGGCGGTTCCGGATGGGAGGCGCATTTCTTTGCAGAGGGGGGAGCCGGTTGCACGGGGTGCGGGATCTTGCCGGCGAAACCATCCGTCTGACGCTCGGTCTGCTCCGCTACCGCGACCGGGTCGAGCCCGGCAGGGCGTAGTGCAGGACGTACGGGCGAGCCCCCGGCCCACGACGCGGCTCGCTTCGGGGTTCGCGGCGGCCGCGGGCTCCCGGAAGACCACCAGGCGATGCCGAACACACAGAGAATCGCTCCCCCTATGGCCGAGGCCCACTCAGCGCCGGATACCGCAACCCCGGACACCGGAACGCGCGAACACCCGAGCACGCAAACTCCGAATCCCCCGGACGCCTTCGACTTTCTCGAAGCCTCCGGCGGCATCGAGGCGTACCGGCTCAAGGCCAACGGCCTCCGCGTGCTCGTGCTGCCCGAGGCCGCCGCGCCCGTCGCGACGCTCATGGTGACGTATCACGTGGGCAGCCGCGACGAGCGGACCGGCCTCACCGGCGCCACCCACTTCCTCGAACACCTGATGTTCAAGGGGACGGCGCGCTACCACAAGCGCGAGGGCACGGCCATCTTCCATACGCTCCAGCGTGTGGGCGCCCGCATCAACGCCACCACCTGGCTCGACCGCACCAACTACTACGAGCTGCTCCCCAAGGAGTACCTGCCCCTCGCGCTCGACATCGAGGCGGACCGGATGCGCGGCGCCCTGCTCGACGACGCCGACCTCGAATCCGAGCGGACCGTCATCCTCAACGAGTACGACCGCGGCAAGAACGAGCCCCTGCGCAACCTCTACCACGCCGTCTGGAGCCACGCCTTCGTCGCGCATCCCTACCACCACCCGACCATCGGTTGGCGCAGCGACATCGAGACCGTCACCGCCAGCGGCCTCCGCCATTTCTACGACACGTACTACTGGCCGGACAACGCCACGCTCTCCATCATCGGCGACGTGGAGACGGGCGCGGTGCTGGAACTGGTGGCGGAGTACTTCGGCGGGATCCCGGCGGCGCCTGCCCCCATCCCCGAGGTGACCACGCGCGAGCCCGAGCAGCACGGCGAGCGCCGCTTCGTCCTCCGGGAGGCCGGCCAGCTGGGCGCCCTCATGCTCGGCTTCAAGGCCCCGCGCGGCCTCGACGCGGACGCCGACGCGCTCGACCTGCTCGCCATGGTGCTGGCCTCGGGCAAGAGCAGCCGCCTCTACCGGCGCCTCACCGACCAGGGCCTCGCCGCCCAGGTCTCGGCGTCCATGCCGCGCCTGCGCGACCCCGGCCTCTTCTACGTCTTCGCGCTCCTCTCGCCGGGCCGCACCCACGAGGAGGTCGAGGCCGCGATTGCCGAGGTGCTGGCCGACGTGCGCGACGCCGGCGTGACCGAAGTGGAGCTGGAGCGTGCCCGCAACCAGCTCCGCGCCCAGGAAGCCTTCGGCCGCGACGGCCCCTACGCGATCGCCGCCCAGCTCAACGAGGCCATCGCCGCCGGAGACTGGACGCTCTACACCACCTTCCTCGACCGCATCGCGCGCGTCACGCCGGACGATCTGCTGCGGGCCGCACGCACCTACCTCGTCGAAGATCGCTGCACCGTCGGCTGGTTCATCCCGGCTGGAGGCGCGGAGGAGGAGGGAGAGGACGCAGACTAGGCGCCGCCCCCACCCCGCACCGTCCCATTTTCGCCCTGCCCCGTCATGCCCCAGACCGAGACCGAGACCGCCCTGACCCTCGCCGCGCGCGTCGAGGAGCGCACCGCCGGGCCGGGCCGCGTGCTCGTCCTCCCTACGCCCGTGCAATCCGTCGTGGCGCTGCGCGGCTCGTTCCTCGCGCACCCGGACTTCGCCGCCGGCGACGAGCTGGTACAGGCGCTCACCGTGGGGCTGCTCGACAAGGGCACGCGCCGCCGCGACCGCTTCGCGGTGGCCGAACTGCTGGAAAACCGGGGGGCCGAGCTGGCGTTCGTCTCCGAAGGGTTGCGCGTGGGCTTCCACGGGCGTGCGTTGCGCGAAGACCTGCCGCTCGTGCTGGAGCTGCTGGCGGAGCAGCTCCGCGACCCCCTCCTCGACGCCGGCGAGTTCGAGAAGGCGCGCGTGCAGTACCGGGCCTCGCTCCAGCGGGCGATGGAGAACACGCGCTCGCAGGCGTCGGCCGCGCTCTCCCGCCGGCTCTACCGGCCCGCCCACCCGAATTTCACGCCGTCCATCGAGGAGAGCCTGGACCGGCTCGACCGGCTCACGCTGGCCGACGTCCGGGCCTACCACGAGAGGCACTTCGGCGCCGACGACCTCGTGCTCGCGCTCGCCGGAGACGTCGATGCCGGGGAGGCTGCGCCGTGGCTCGAAGACGCCTTCGGGGGCTGGGCCGCGCACGGCGCGGAGGCGGCCTTCGACGCCGACGCCGCGCCCCAGACCCCGGGCCGCGCCGAGGTGCCGATGCCTGGCAAACGCAACGTGGACGTCCACCTCGGCCACGCCCTGGAGGTGCGCCGCCAGGACGACGACTACCTGCCGCTCTACCTCGCCTGCCACATCCTCGGCGGCAACTTCTCCGGCCGTCTGATGAGCCGCGTGCGCGACGAGCTGGGCCTGACCTACGGCATCTACGCCGTGCTCGACGGCGTCACGACCGAGCACAGCGGCCACTGGCACCTCGGCGTCACGCTCAGCCACGAGCGCGTGGACGAGGGCCTCGCCGCCACGCTCGCCGAGGTCCGGAGGTTCGTCGAGGACGGCCCGACGCCAGCCGAGGTGGACGACGCGCGCACGAATCTGGTGGGGTCGTTCAAGGTGGGGCTGGCCACCACCGGCGGCCTCGCGGCCACGCTGCACCTCAACGCCGTGCGCCGCTTCCCCACGCGCTACCTCGACGACTACCCCGCCGAGATCGGCGCGCAGACGCAGGAGGACGTCCACGGCGCGGCGCGGCGGCACTTCCACCCGGAGCGGCTGCACACGGCGCTGGCCGGGACGCTGGAGGCGTAGACCAACACGAAGGGCCAGAGACGCCCCGCGCTGCGCGGGAGACCGCCCCTGGCCCTCCGATCCTGCCTGTCCCACCCCGATCCATGACAAGGACCGTGCCGAGGCGCAGGATCCGGTAGCACGGTCAGGGAGCGGCGCGGCCGGGCCGCCCGGCTGCGTCGAATTGTAACGCGGGAGTAGCAAAACTACCTCCCCTCCGGCGGGCCGCCCCACGATTACGGCTTCCTCACGATTACCCGGAAATATCCCCGGGTAGCCCCTCGTAAGACGCACCGAACCCGCCTCCGCAACCGATCGCCGAGCGTGGGCCGTCCCATCCCGACCCTAATCGTTTCAGGAGCCATCCCATGAGTCAACGCCAAGACGCCATTCGGAAGCACACGGCCGATCAGCTCGCCCTCGAGCGCCACATTCTGGAAGCCATCGAGCGGCAGCGCGGCGACGATACGCTGAAGGCCGACGCCCGCGCCAACAAAGTGGTCATCGAGATCGAACGCACGCTGCGCGGCCACGTCGAGGAGCTGGAACGCCTCGCCGAAGACCTCGACGCCGGCGTGCAGTCTGCGCTGAAGAAGGCCGTCACCGAGGTGCTCGGCCTGGCCGCCGGCCTCTACGACAAAGTCCGTGAGCACCCCGTATCGCGTATGCTGCGCGACGACTACACCGCGCTGAGCCTGGCGGCGATGGGCTATACGGCCTATCACAGCTTCGGCCTCGCCATCGGCGAAGACCGCATCGCCACGCTGGCCGAGCGGCACCTGCGCAACCTGACG
>JAWWAN010000350.1:0-4794 GCA_033721675.1 Rhodothermales bacterium
GGACGGCGGGGAGCCCGATCTCGGGGAACCCCACCCACTCGCGCCACCCTACGATCGTCGGCTTCGTGCTCATGGGCGGGCGTACGCCACAGCCTCCACCCGCGGATCCACCTCCGGCACGTCTTCGAACGCCGACGTCACGCCCCCGGGTCGGCGTCGGTCAGGGCGTCGGCGCCGGCCAGCAGGAACAGCACCGCCATCCGGACGGCGACCCCGTTCGTGACCTGATCCAAAATGACCGACCGGCCCGAGTCGACGACCTCGCCGGCCAGCTCGACGCCGAGGTTGACCGGCCCGGGGTGCATCACGAGGAGGTCCGGGTGGCGGTCCAGGTGCTCGGGCTTGATGCCGAACTGCTCGTGGTACTCGCGCAGGCTCGGGACGAGGCTCGACCCCTGGCGTTCGAGCTGGATGCGGAGCGCCATCGCCACGTCGCAGCCGTCCAGCGCCTCGTCCAGCCGGTGTGTCACCCGCACGCCGAGCCGTTCGATGCCGACGGGCAGCAGCGTCTTGGGGCCGCACAGCGTGACCTCCGCGCCGAGGGCGCGGAGCGCGAAGATGTTGGACCGCGCTACGCGGCTGTGGGTGATGTCTCCCAGGATGGTCACCCGCAGGCCGTCGAACCGGTCGAAGTGATCCTGCATCGTGAGCAGGTCCAGGAGGGCCTGCGTGGGGTGCTCGTGCGCGCCGTCCCCGGCGTTGATCACGACGGCGTCGACGCAGCGGGTGAGGAAGTGGGCCGCGCCGGGGCTCTTGTGGCGGATGACGACCATGTCGATCTTCATCGCCTCGATGTTCTGCGCGGTGTCCTTGAGCGTCTCGCCTTTGGAGACGGACGAGCCCGAGGCGGAGAAGTTGACGGTGTCTGCGGAGAGGCGCTTCTCGGCGAGCTCGAACGAGATGCGGGTGCGGGTGGAGGGCTCGAAGAAGAGGTTGCAGACGGTCACGCCGCGCAGCGTGGGCACGCGCCGGATGGGGCGGTCCAGCACCTTGCGAAACTCGTGGGCCGTCCGCAGGATGAGGCGGATCTCGTCGGCGCCGTAGGTGGCGAGGCCGAGCAGGTGGCGGTGGCGGAGCGCGCTCAGCTCGTCGGTAGCAGGGTCGAGGATCTCCGTCATCTCGGGGGTCAGGCGGGGGTCACAGGCGGGCGCGGGAACGGCCGTCGGCATCAGAAGGCGCGCCGTCCTCGGCGCGCTCGACGAGCCAGACACCCTCGCGCTCGTCGATCTCCTCCAGCCGCACGCGCACCTCCTCGCCCGGCAGCGTCGGCACGTGCCGGCCGACGAGGTCGGCGCAGATGGGCAGCTCGCGCAGCCCCCGGTCCACGATGGCGAGGAAGCGGACGGAGGCCGGCCGTCCCAGATCCATCAAGGCGTCGAGGGCGGCGCGGGCCGTCCGGCCGGTGTAGAGCACGTCGTCCACGAGGACGAGGTGGCGCTCGGAGACGTCGAACGGAATCCGCGTGGCGCGCACGGCGGGTTGCTTGAGGCGGAGCCGGAAGTCGTCCCGGTACATGGTGGCGTCGAGCACGCCGAGGGGCACGTCGATGCCGTCGAAGGCGCGGATCTTCTCGCGCAGGCGGCGGGCGAGGTAGACGCCGCGCGTCTGCATGCCGATGAGTGCCACGCCACCGGCACCGTCGGCGGCCGGGTCGATCCGTTCGAGGATCTGCCGCGCCATCCGGTCGAGCGTCCGGTCGAGGTCGCGCGCGTCCATCAGCTGTGCCTTGATGCGGTCGGTCGGCTCCATGGCGGCAATCTACGGGATGCCGGGGGAAGGTTGAAGGCGGCCGGCGCGTTTTCTTCGTCGCTTCGCCGGAGCCCCCCACCCCCGAATCCGGGGCGCGCCTCGTGCGTAGGCTGTTCCCGCGCCGCCCTCCGCCCCAGCCTGCGTTTGCCGTGCCCGACGCCTCGATCCGCTACCTCGACCCCCACGTCGTCTCGAAGCTCAAGAACATGGAGCTGCGTGCGCGGCTCATCGTCGAGGGCTTCATCACGGGCCTGCACAAGAGCCCGTACCACGGCTTCTCGGTCGAGTTCGCCGAGCACCGGCCCTACAACCCCGGCGACGAGCTGCGGCACGTGGACTGGAAGGTCTACGCCAAGACGGACCGCCATTACGTGAAGCAGTACGAGGAAGAGACGAACCTGCGCCACTACATCGTGCTGGACACGTCGCCGTCGATGCGCTACCGGCACGCCGCATCCCTGAACAAGCTGGACTACGGCGCGTATCTGGCCGCCGCGCTCCACTACCTGATGGTCAAACAGCGCGACGCCACCGGCCTGATCGCTTTCGACGAGGCGGTGCACACGCTGCTGCGGCCCAAGAGCACGCCCGGCTACCTGCGCCAGCTCCTGCTCCAGCTCGAACGCATGACGCGCCTGCCCACCGACGGCCGGCGCACCAGCGCCGCCGCCGTGCTGGACGAAGTGGCCGAGCGCATCGCCCGGCGGTCGCTCGTCGTCCTCATCACGGACCTGTTCGAGAACATCGGCGCGCACGACGACCTGTTGAAGGCCCTCCGCCACCTCCGCTACCGGGGCCACGAAGTCCTCGTCTTTCACGTGCTGGAGAGCGAGACGGAGCGGCAGTTCCGCTTCCCGGACGTGCCGATGGTCTTCCGCGATGTGGAGACGGGCGAGGAGATCTCGCTGCAACCCGCGCAGCTCCGCCAGCACTACGCCGAGGCCGTCCAGCATTTCTCCGAGACGTTCCGCCGCCGCTGCCTCGAATACCACGTCGATTTTGTGGAGCTGGACACGGCCGAGCCCTACGATACTGCGCTGCTGGCCTACCTGAACAAGCGCAAGCGCCTGACGTAGATAGCAGGTCGGCAGGTCGCAGGTCTTCGGGTCGGCAGGTCGTCATGGGCTGCCCGGCGCATGCCGAAGGAAAGGACCGCTTTTGACCTGCGACCTGGCCGACTTCCCGACCTGCGACCGACGCCCTCCCGCGCTGATGTCTCGCCTTCCAGCCATGCGCTTCGTAGCTCTCACCGTAGTGCTGCTGATCGCCGGGGCGGCGGCGTCTTACGGCCAGAGTGAGACGCCTGCGACCACGCCCACGGTCTTCGGCAGCCCCGCGCTCGTCCAGACCTACCAGGCCACGATCACCCCGCGCGACCTGGCCGCCCACCTCTACCTGATCGCGTCCGACGACTTCGAGGGCCGCGCGACCGGCACGCGCGGGCAGAAGCTGGCCGCCCGCTACCTCGCCAGCCAGTACCGCCGCCTCGTCCTCGCCCCGAAGGGGACCGTGGCGACGGACGATCCCTACGCGCTCGAGGCCTACTTCCAGCCGTTCCCGCTCTACGGCCGCCGCCTCGTCCGCGCCACCCTGCGCGCCACGCGCGACGGCCGGGCCGTCGCGGCCTCGACGTTCCAGCCGGACGCCCCGGACGGCCGCGCCTTCCTCTCCTTCGGGACCGTGCCCGAGAGCCAGGGTGGGCTCGTCTTCGCCGGCTACGGCATCGCCGACCCCGGGCTGGGGTACGACGACTACGCCGCCCTCGCCGACGCCGGCATCGAGACGGCCGGGCGCTGGCTGCTGCTGCTGCGCGACGAACCCCTCGCCGGGCCGGAGTCGAGCCGGCTCCCCACGCCAGACGGCGCGCCCTCCCGATGGACCACCCAGCCCTTCGAGAAGCTGCGCACCGCCTTCAGCCGCGCGGCCCCCGCCGGCATCCTGATCGTCGGAGACGCCGGGCCGGGCGCCATCGACGTGGCCGAGGGCGCCGCCCGCCAGGCGCGCGTGCTGCGCAACGACCCCGGCCCCCTCTCCCTCACCGAGCAGGGCTACCGCCGCCCCTTCCCGCCGGCCTACGTCATCACCCGGGCGATGGCAGACAGCCTGCTCGCCGCCACCGGGCACACCGTCGAGACGCTGCAACGCACGATCGACGGCGCCCTGCGCCCGGCGGTCTTCGCCGTGCCAGGCGTGACCGTCGAGAGCCGGATCGAGGAGGCCGACTTCACCGCCTCCACCGAGAACGTCGCCGCCTTCCTCGAAGGCACCGATCCGGCGCTGCGGCACGAGGTCGTCGTGATCTCGTCCCACTACGACCACATCGGCATCGACCCCCTCGCCGAGGGCGACGCCGTGCGCAACGGCGCGGACGATGACGGCAGCGGGACCGTGGCGATGCTGGAGATGGCCGAGGCCTTCGCCCGCGCCCGCCGCGAGGGCGCCGGCCCCCGCCGCTCCATCCTCTTCCTCCACGTCACCGGCGAAGAGATCGGCCTGCTCGGCTCGCGCTATTTCACCGACCACGAGCCCCTCGTACCGCTCGACGCCATCGTGGCGAACCTCAACATGGACATGATCGGGCGCTACGACCCGACCCACCCCACCGGCAGCCGGGACTACGTCTACCTCATCGGCTCGCGCCTCATCTCCGAGGAGCTCCACGCGATCAACGCCCGCGTCAACACGCTCACCGGCACCGCCCTCGAACTCGACGAGCGCTTCAACTCGAAAGACGACCCCAACCAGTTCTACCGCCGCTCCGACCACTGGAACTTCGGCAAGCACGGCATCCCCTTCATCTTCTACTTCACCGGCATCCACGACGACTACCACGGCCCCGACGACGAGCCCGACCGCGTCGATTACGACCGCGTGGCGCGCATCGCCCGGCTCATCTTCGCCACCGCCTGGCAGGTAGACAACCAGGACGAGCGGCCCGCCGTCTCCGGCACCGGCTTCAACTGATCGTGGATTCGCAGCCCCGCACCCGCCCGCCTCACACGACCGCCACCCCCACCCGATGCGCCAGCAGAACGGGCCCGGCCC
>JAWWAN010000351.1:0-4773 GCA_033721675.1 Rhodothermales bacterium
ATCTGCAGGAGCGCTTCGTGGCCGAGGCGCGGGCTGCCTCCGCGCTCGATCATCCCAACCTGTGCACGATCTACGAGATCGGCCAGCACGGCGCGCAGCTCTTCATCGCGATGGCGTGCTACGAAGGCGAGACGCTCAAGGAAAAAATCGAGCGCGGACCCCTGCCGCCAGACGAGGCCCTCGGCTACGCGCGCCAGATGGCGGAGGGGCTCGCCAACGCCCACGGCCGAGGCATCCTCCACCGGGACGTCAAGCCGGCCAACGTGATCGTGACCGAGGAGGGCCTGGTCAAGATGCTCGACTTCGGGCTGGCGAAGATGGTCGAGCAGACCCAGCCGCTCACCGGCGCGGGGACGACCATGGGGACCGTGGCCTACATGAGCCCGGAGCAGACGCACGGCGATGCCGTCGATGCCCGCACGGATCTCTGGTCGCTCGGGGTCGTGCTCTACGAGATGCTGGTGGGGGAGCGGCCCTTCCGGGGCGCCACGCAGTCAGTGACGATCCACGCGATCCGCCACGAAGAGCCGGCGCCGGTCGCGAGCCGGCACCCCGGCGTCCCGGCCGCCGTCGAGGCGCTGCTGCGGCGCCTGCTCGCCAAAGACCCGAGCGACCGCCCGGCGTCGATGGCAGCGGTGGAGCAGACGCTGGCGGCGCTCCTCAGGCCCGACGCCGGCGCGCATTCGGCCGGGCGCCTCTTCAGGCGCCCGGCCGTAGTGGCCGGCGGGGTGGTGGCCGCCCTGCTGCTCGTAGCCGCCGTCAGCTTTCCGTACTGGCAGCGAAGCCAGGAGGCGCGGGCGCGGGTGCTGCTGCCGGAGATCGAGCGCCTGGCCCGGGCCGGTGCCTTCGCCGAGGCGTACGCGCTGGCGTTACGCGCCGAGCGGTACCTCGGCGACGACCCCGCGCTGGCCCGGCTGTGGCCCGCCATCGCAGACAGCCTCACGTTCGTCACCACCCCGGCCGGCGCGCGGGTCACGGTGCAGCGCTTCGCCGCCCAGGCGGACCAGGCCACACCTCCGCCCGACTACCTGGGCGAGACCCCGGTGGAAGGCCGGCGCGTGGCGCGCGGCGCCTACCGGGTGCACATCGAGAAAGAAGGGTTCGCGCCGGTGGAGCGGGTCGTTGCCCGTCTGCTGTTCGATCCGGCTTTTCACCTCCAGCGGACGCTCGTCGAGGCCGAGCGCGTGCCCGACGGCATGGTGTTCGTGCCCGGCGGTCGCTACCGGCTCCGCGGTTGGGACCTGCCGACGGCGGCCGAGGTGCACCTCGGCGACTACGTCATCGACCGGTACGAGGTCAGCAACCGCGACTTCAAAGCCTTCATCGATGCGGGCGGCTACCGGAACCGGGCGTACTGGCAGCACCCCTTCGTGAAGGACGGCCGGCGGCTCTCGTGGGAGGAGGCGATGGCGCAGTTCACCGACCGGACGGGCCTCCACGGGCCGCGCCAGTGGCGCAACCAGGACGTCCCGGCCGGCGAGGCAGATCTGCCGGTGACGGGCGTCAGCTGGTACGAGGCCGCCGCCTACACCGCCTGGGCCGGCAAGCGGTTGCCCACCATCTTCGAGTGGCAACGCGCGGCCCGGCCCGATACCCTCCACCCCCTCGGCATCATCATGCCCTGGGGCGCGATGCTGCCCCGCGAGGCCGTAGACCGCCGCGCCAATTTCGACGGGCCCGGCCCGGTAGAGGTGGATGAACATCCGTTCGGGATGAGCCCGTACGGCGCCTACAACATGGCCGGCAACGTCAAGGAATGGTGCGCCAACCCGATGGGCGACGGCTTCACCACGGCCGGCGGATCGTGGGAGGATCCGGAGTACGCCTTCGGCTACTTCGGCGACTTCTCCGGCTTTCACGCCTCGCCCGCGCTCGGCTTCCGCGGCGCCCGCACTGTGGGCGGCGGCACTGCCGATCAGGGCGCCATGCCGCTTCCCGCCGAGCCGCCCGTGCCCGTCTACGAGCCCGTCGATGAGGCGACCTTCCGCAGTCTCCTCTCGCACTACCGTTACGACCGCCGCCCCCTCGGCGCCCGCCTCGTCGAGACCCGCGAGACGCCCGACTGGACGCGCGAGACGGTGACCTTCGCCGGGGCGGAAGGCGAGGAGCTCATCGCGTACCTTTACCTGCCCGAACACGCGGCCCCCCCGTACCAGACGATCGTGTTTTCCCCGGCGTTTCCCGTGTACGCCGGCTGGGAGAGCATCGCCGATGCTACGGAGCAGCACCTCGCCGCCCACATCAAGGCCGGCCGAGCGGTGCTGGCGATCGTGCCCGCGGGTGGGATGGAACGGCCCCGCGCGCCCGGCTTTCTGTTCCCGCCGCCCACCAGCGTACGCGCCCGCGAGCTGGGGGTGCGCTGGGCCACCGAGTACAGCCGCGGCATCGACTACCTCGCCACGCGCGCCGACATCGACCTCGACCGCCTGGCGCATCTCTCCTACAGTGCCGGGGGCGTCAAGCTGGTCTTTCCAGCGGTCGACGATCGGTACCGGACCATCATCCTGATGGGCGCCGGGCTCGACGCCATCGATGCGCAGAAGCTGCCCGAGGCCGCCCCGGCCAACTTCCTCCCGTACTACCAGGCGCCCGTGCTGGTGCTCAACGGCCGGTACGACGAGATCGAGACCCGCGACGCCCACCTGCGTCCCCTCTTCGCGTTGCTGCCGGAGCCCAAGCGGCTCGAACTCGTCGACAGCGGCCACGTCCCCCCGCCCGACCTCCGCGTGCCGATCATGCAGGCGTGGCTCGACGAAACGCTGGGGCCGGTGCGGCGGTGAGGGCGGCGGGCGGGGCGCCGTGCGGGCGCGCTCACTTCGCCAGCACCATCGTCCGGTGCTGCGTGTGGCCGCCGGCCTGGAGGCGGTAGACGTAGAGGCCGCTCGGCCGCCCCGCCGCCCGCCACGTGGACTCGTGCGCGCCGGCCGAGCGCGGGCCGTCCACCAGCGTCGCTACCTCGCGGCCGAGCGCATCGAACACCTGGAGCCTGACGTGCGCCCGCTGCCGCAGCTCGTAGCGGATGGTCGTGGCCGGGTTGAACGGGTTCGGATAGTTCTGGTCGAGCGTGAAACGGGCCGGCACCGCGCCGTCCGCCGGCTCCACCGCTATCGGTGCCGTGAGCGGCAGCTTGAGGACGAGGCCGATGAGCGAGGCGACGAAGAGGTCGCCGTCCGGCGCCAGGTGCATGCCCGAGGGCAGCATCAGCCCGGAGAGCAGCGTATCGACGGCGGCGCCGAGCCGGACGACGCTGCCCGTCTCCGGGATGAAGCCGCTGGCCGGATCGAAGCGGCCCATCTGCAGCGCCAGCAACGAGCCGTCCGCCGGGTCGAGCGCCAGGTCGGTGACGAGCGAGAGGCCGTCCTGGAAGACCGAGACCTCGCCGTCGAGGCTGACGGCGTAGACGCGCGCGATGCCCTCGGCGAAGGGGAAGCCGGAGAAGGTGCCCACGTAGAGCCGGTCGCCGTCGAAGACCAGGCTGCTCGGCACGGCCTGGATCACGGGAGGCCCGATGGGCGTGGGGTTCGGCACCGGGTCGAACGTCGCGAAAACGCTGAGGTCGCCTGTAGCTCCGTCGAGCCGGAAGACGGCGTTGGCCCCGGCGTCGGCCAGGAAGAGGTCGCCCTCCGGCCCCGCCGCGACGTCGTAGAGGTTGTTCTCGGCGAAGCCGTTCGCGAGGGCGAAGGCGCCCACGTTGGCCACCGTGTCGATGGCGGCCGTGGAGAGCGGCCCGCTGCCGGGCGTAAAGCCGGCGGGGTCGATGCGGAGGAGATAGCCGTCCGCCGTCACCGTTCCGAGGCCGTGGGTGAAGTAGAGGTAGCCGTCGATCAGGCGGAGGTGGTAGGTGCCGGCGTTGCCGTCCGCCTCGGGCACCGAGCCGAGCCCGTCGAGGAACAGGTGGGTCTGCCCGTCCGGCGTGATGACCGAGATGCGTCCGTCGTCGTTGCCTGTGCCGACCTGTGCCACCCACAACCACCCCTGCTCGTCCACTTCGAGCCCGATGGGGGTGGCCAGATCTGCGGCGTACGGCATCGACTGGGCCCCCGCATCCGCGGCCAGCAGCAGCGCGAGGAGCACGGCGGTGAAGAGTTGCGTAGCGTGTTGCATGGGATCGTACGTCAAATGATGAGCGAAAGGGCTTCACCGAGATAGGCTGGAGATTCCGGCAGAGGGGCTCATGCCGCTCAAAAACAGGGCCGCCGGCGCGGGATTGCAAAATCCCGGCGAGAAACCGGCTCCCGGCCAAGGATCCGGGCACCTTCGCCGCACTCCCTCGTTGGGAGCAGCCCACTTTGCCGAAGAAACCGCTGCCGCGTGCCGGCGTCGGCCTCATGAAAATCGCCAAACGCTTCCGCTGGGAGGCCGCCCACCGCCTGCCCTGGCACGAGGGCCTCTGCCGCAACCTCCACGGCCATAGCTACCGCCTCACCGTTGAGCTCGAAGGCGAGCCCGACGCGCGCGGCATGCTGCTCGACTTCAAGCACCTCAAGCGCGCCCTCCAGCCCCTGCTCGACGGCTGGGACCACGCCCTGCTCATCGCCGAGACCGACGAGACGCTGCACGCCATCGCCCGGCAGACCGGCTGGAAGCACGCCGCGCTCCCGTTCGACACGACGGCGGAGAACCTGGCGGCGCACGTGGCCGCGTACCTCTGCACCGAGGCGGCCGGACTGCTGGCGGCGCACGGCGTGCGGCGGATGCGCGTGCGCCTGGCCGAGACCGAGACGTGCTACGCCGAGGCCGAGCGGCGGGTCGTGACGCGTGACGCGGCGGGGC
>JAWWAN010000352.1:0-4702 GCA_033721675.1 Rhodothermales bacterium
CATCATCGCGCTGGCGGTGCTCTACTTCGCCTACCTGCTCATCGCGGGCGGGCACACCACGCTGGAGAAGAAGCGGCTCGTCGTGATCTTCTGGCTCTTCCTGCTGGCGGCGCTCTTCTGGAGCGGCTTCGAGCAGGCGGGGTCGTCGCTGAACCTCTTCGCCGAGCGCCTGACGGACCGCGTGGTCTTCGGGTGGGAGGCGCCGGCGAGCTGGCTCCAGTCGATCAACGCCATCTTCATCATCATGCTGGCGCCGGTCTTCGGGTACCTGTGGGTGTGGCTCGCCAGCCGCAAAGCCAATCCGTCGATCCCGGTGAAGTTCGCGCTCGGCCTGCTGGGCCTCTCGGCAGGCTTCTTCGTGATCGCCTGGGGCGCGGCCAACGCCTCGGCCGCAGACCCGGTGACGCCGGTGTGGCTGGTGGTGACGTACTTCCTGCACACGTGCGGCGAGCTGTGCCTCTCGCCGGTCGGCCTCTCGTCCATCACGAAGCTGGCGCCGCGCGGGCGCGTGGGCCAGATGATGGGCGTCTGGTTCGTCGGCGCGGCGCTGGGCAACCTGTTCGCGGGCCTCGTGGCGGGCAACCTGGAGTCGCTCGCGCCGGACGCGCTCTTCTGGAACGTCGCCCTGACCATCGGCATCGGCGGCGGGATCGCCCTGCTGCTGGCCTACCCCGTCCGCAAGCTCATGGGGGATGTGGAGTAGGGTCACTGGCCTCTAGGGACTGGCCACCGGCCACCGGGGGGCGGTGCCCTCTGCCCTGATACGCAACTGAGCGCCGCGTCAGCCTTCGGGCCGGCGCGGCGCTCGCCATACTGGCGGCCCGAAGGGGAAGCCCCCCGTCTCTAGTGGCCAGTCCCTAGTGGCTATTCACCACCCTCAGCAACGCCTGATACACCCGCCCGAGGCTGGCGCGGCTGACCCACTCGTCTATGGCATGGGCGCCGTGGCCGGCGGGGCCGTAGAGGACGGCCGGCATGTGCGGGCCGAGGAGGGCGGCGTCCGTCCAGAACGAGAGGCCGGCGAGGGTGGCGTCGGGGGCGGCCCGGCGGAGCAGGCGGACGGGCAGGGCGTCGTCCGCGACGGCGTGGGGGCGGCGCACGAAGGGGATGCGGCCCGTGGCGGTATGCCGGCCGGGGAACGCGCGGACGGCCTCCAGGACGCGCTCCAGCTCGTCCTGCATTCGGCCGTCGGCGTCGCGAGGGAGGGTGCGGCGCTCCCATGTGAGGCGGGCCGCGGCCGGGATGACGCTCCACTCGCTACCGGCCTCGATGCGGCTGACGTGGACCGTGGCCGGGCCGAGGCGGGCATCCGGCGGCTCGGCGGCGAGCGCATCGGTGAGGGCCTTGAGTTCGGCGAGGGCGGCGGTGAGCGGGAGCGCGGCGTCGATGCCCTGCTCGGGGCGGCTGCCGTGTGCGGCCTGCCCGGTGATCTCGACCTCGAACCAGACGAAGCCCTTGTGTGCCACGCCGATCTGCTCCTCGGTGGGCTCCAGCACGAAGGCGGCGGCCGGCGGCGTGCCGAGCGTGGGGAGCCACTGCGCGACGAGGTGTTCGGTACCGACGCTGCGGTCCTCCTCGTCGGCGACGAACGTGAGCCAGAGGTCGCCGGGGGGTGGGTCGGCGGCGAGGGTTTCGGCGAGGGCGAGCATGACGGCGGCGCTGCCCTTCATGTCGTAGGCGCCACGCCCGTAGAGGCGGTCGCCGTCGCGGCGGAGCCGGAAGGGCGCGTCCATGCCGTCGGTGCCGACCGTATCCAGGTGCGCGTTCAGTAGCAGCGGCGGGGCGTCGCCGCGCCCCGGTACGCGGGCGACGACGTTGAACCGTCCGTCTGCAGGTTCCTGCCGCACGGGCCGGAGCCCGGCTGCCGTCAGCGCGTCCATCACGAAGGTGGCCGCTTCGCCCTCGCCCGGCCCGCCGGCCAGCGTCGGGCTCACCGAGTTGCAGGCCACGAGCCCGCGTAACAGGTCTTCGAGCCGGTCCTCCATTGCGCTCCGCCGGGTTGTTGGACGATAGCCCTCCCCGTCCTACGTCCGAGGCGCTTCCATGATCGTCTCGGCGTTCGGTTAGCGGAACGCGTCGGGGCCGGCGGGCCCCGTCGGGGTAGCCGCTAACGCACCAGCAGCATGCGCTGGGCCGCGCGGAAGCTGCCCATCTCGATCACGTACAGGTACAGCCCGGACGGCCAGCCGCGTGCATCGAAGCGCACCGCGTAGCGGCCCGGCGCGTGGTCCTTCGCGAGGAGCGTGGCGCGCCGCCGGCCCAGCACGTCGTAGACCGTCAGCACCACGCGCGCCGGCTCTTTCACGTCGAAGCGGATCGTGGTCTGCGGGTTGAACGGGTTGGGGTAGTTGCCGTAGAGCGCGAAGGCGGTGGGGAGGCCCGCCGGGTCTTCGGTGGGGACGCCGCTGAAGAGGTTGACGACGGCGGAGGCGCTGAGCCCCGAGGCGGTATCGGTGGCGGTGACGGCGAAGACACCGGCCGCGTCGCCGGCGGTGTAGCGCCCGGCCGAGTCGATGGCGCCGCCCGTCGCCGTCCACACGGGGGCGAGGGCGAAGGCCGGCTGGCCGAACTGGTCGAGGCCTTCCGCCGTGAACACGGCTTCCTCCCGCGCGATGAGCCCGACGGAGTCCGGCCGCACGGCGATGCGCGTGAGGACGGGGGCCTCGTTGACCGTCGCGAAGCAGGCCACGAAGGCGCTGGTGAGGCGGAGGCCTACGGCGGCGGGGCCGTCGAAGACCGCCTGCCGGGCGCCGCGCGTGGGGAAGTCGCCGGAGCCGGTGCCGCCGGTGACGCAGACCCTGTCGGGGCCGAGGGCGAGGGCGGTGACGGCCTCGCCGGCGCTGCCGCCCAGCAGGGTGGCGGCCCCCAGCGCGGTGCCCGAGGCGTCGAGGCGGGCGACGAACGCGTCGGTCTCGCCGCCGCCGTAGGCGGCCTGCTCGGCCCCGGCCGTCGGGAACTGCTCGGCGCTGGTGGCCCCGGCGATCCAGACGCGCCCGGCGCGGTCGGCGGCCAGGCCGGCGCGGCCGAGGGTCGTGCCGGCGGCGCCCAGGCGTGTGGCATAGTCGATCCGCCAGCCGGCGCCTTCGGGCATCAGCCGGGCCGCGAAGCGCTCACGGAGGCCCCGCCGCTCGGTCTGGTAGGCGCCCGGCGTGGTCGGGAGCGTGTTGGACATCGTCGAGCCGGTCAGGTAGACGCCGCCGTCGTCGCCGAGGGCGAGGCCGGTGGCCTGGTCGTCCTGGGTGCCGCCGAGGTAGGTCGAGAAGCCGAGCGCCGTACCGTCCGGCGTGAGCCGCGTCACGAACCCATCGCCCTCGAACTCGCGGAGCGGTCCGCCGAATGTGTTCTGGAGGGGGGCCTGGAGGGGGAAGTCGTCCGAGTTCGTCATCCCGGCGACCCAGGCGTGCCCGCCGGCATCGACGGCGAGGGCGTGGGGGACCTCGTCCCAGGTGCCGCCGAGGTAGGTGGCGTAGCCGAGGCTGAACGCCACGCCGTCCGGGATGAGCTTCACGATGAACGCATCGGTGCGCGCGCGCTCGTCGCCGCGGGCCGGCTCCGGCTGGACCACGCCGGCGGTCGTCGGGAAGTCGCCGGAGGTCGTCGTGCCGGTCAGGTAGACGCTGCCGTCGTCGCCGAGGGCGAGGGCCGTGGCAGTTTCGTCGCCGGTGCCGCCCAGGAAGGTGGCGAACTCGACCTCGGTGCCGTCGGCGCTGAGGCGGGCGACGAAGGCGTCGGAGAGAAGCTGGCCGCCGCCCCGGTAGGTGTGAATCGGGTTGCGGGCGGGGAAGTCGGGCGCGGTGGTGGTGCCGGCCACGTAGACGCGCCCCTGGCCGTCCACGGCCATCGCGGTGATCACCTCGGCGCCCAGACTCCCGCCGAGGTACGTGGCATAGACGAGCCGGTCTCCGCCAGGGCTGTATTTGACGACGAACCCGTCCGCCCCGGCGATCGGTCCGCCCTGGTAGCCCATGGCGGCGTTGCGCGTGGGGAAGTCGCTGGAGAAGGTCTGCCCGGCCACGTAGACGGCGCCGTCGGCGTCGAGCGCGATGGCGCTGCCGAGGTCCAGGTCGCTGCCGCCGAGGTAGGTGGAGAACTGAAGCGCCATCGACGGCGCCGGCGGGGCGGCCACTTCGAAGCGCCCTGAACGGGCCCCCAGGCCGAGGCTCAGCACGAGCGTGGCGGACGTGATCAGCGAAAGGCCTCGGGAAAGGGGCATGACTCCACGCGATTGAGGAAAAGCAATCGAAGGCGGCACAGCCGGCGGTCATTGCACAGTGATCGTGACTTCGACCTCGTTCGACCTCGCGCCGCGGGCGTCCACGATGAGGTAGGCGAAGACGTCGTCGCCGGTGAAGCCGGGGTCCGGCGTGTAGCGGATGGCGCGTCCGCCGTCGATGATCTCGGCGGTGCCGTTCGGGGGGTCGCCGGCGGCGAAGACGCGGATCGCGTCGCCGTCGGGGTCCGTGTCGTTGGCGAGCACGTCGAGGTCGAGCACCGTGCCGGCCGGGACGGTGACGGTGTCGGGCAGGGCGACGGGCGGCCGGTTGCCGGGGCGGACGGTGACCGTGGCGAGGGCGCCGGCGTTGAGCCCGTCGGCATCGGTGAAGACGTAGCTGAAGGCGTCGTCGCCCGCGAAGCCGGCATCCGGGGTGTAACGGATGGAGCCGTCGTCCAGGATCGCCGTGCCGTTCGTGGGATCGACGAC
>JAWWAN010000353.1:0-4678 GCA_033721675.1 Rhodothermales bacterium
CCCGCACACGAACACGCACGACCATGAACCGACGAGAAGCGATCGAGCGGCTGGGCCTGCTGATGGGCGGGGCGCTGTCGATGTCCACCGTGGCGGGCCTGATGGGCGGCTGCCGCGTCGGGCCCCGCGAAGAAGCCTATGCCTTCCAGACGCTCCAGAACGGCCACGACGAGCTCGTGGCGACCGTCTCCGAGCTGATCATCCCCGAGACCGACACGCCCGGCGCGCGGGCCGCGCGCGTCCACGAGTTCATCGACCGCATGCTCACCGGCTGGTACGAGCCCCGCGAGCGCGACCACTTCCTGGCCGGCCTCGCCGACCTGGACCGGCGCGCGCAGGCCGAGTACGCCGTGCCGTTCCTGGAGGCCACGCCCGAGCAGCAGACGGCGCTCCTGGCCGCCCTGGAGGCCGAAGCCATCGCCCACGCCGAGGCCCGCCAGGAGGCCATCAACGTCGACGAGTTCGGGCGCGACCGCGAGGCCGCGCCGGGCGAGCAGCAGGACGAGCTGGACCGCGAGCAGGCCAACATGGAGCTAGAGCGCCAGGAGGTCGATGCCGACCTCGCCGAAGCCCCGGCCCGGCCCTTCTTCGCGATGATCAAGGAGCTGACGCTGGCCGGATACTACACCTCCGAGATCGGCGCGACGCAGGAACTGCGGGACATGCCCTTCGGCTCCTACAACGGCGACATCCCGTTCGAAGACGTCGGCCGCGCCTGGGCCTAGCGACGAGGTCTTGCAGGGGGCAGAGGAGGAGAGACGGTGCGATCTGATCCCCCCTCCTGCCCCCCATACCTCCACCCCTTCACCTCTCCCCAACGCACTCGACCATGAACCGACGTTCCTTCCTCGCTGCCTCTACAGCCGCCCTGGGCGGTGCCTGGCTGGCCGGCTGTGCCGACCCGGCCGAAGAACCCGGCATGGACGGGGCCGATGACCCGGCCGGCGGCGCCGGGGCTACGCTGGAACGCATCGGCCTCCAGCTCTACACCGTCCGCAGCCTGATGGAGGACGACGTCGCCGCCACGCTCGCCACCGTCGCCGAGGCCGGCTACGACGAGGTCGAGTTCGCCGGGTACTTCGGCCATACGCCCGACGCGATCCGCGCGATGCTGGACGAGGCGGGTCTCGCCGCGCCGGCCGCCCACGTCCCGCTGGAGGCGCTCCGCGAGGATCTGCCCGGCGTGCTGGCGGCCGCCGGCGCCGTCGGGCACCGCTACGTCGTCTGCCCGTGGCTCTCCGAGGACGACCGGCAGACCATCGACCAGTACCGCGCGCACGCGGCCTTCTTCAACGAGGTGGGCGCCGCCTGCGCGGATGCCGGCGTCCAGTTCGCCTACCACAACCACGAGTTCGAGTTCGTACCCGTCGGCGGGACGATCCCCTACGACGTGCTGCTGGAAGAGACCGACCCCGACCTGGTCCAGATGGAACTGGATCTGTTCTGGATCACCGAGGCCGGCCGCGATCCGCTCGACTACTTCGACCGCTGGCCCGGCCGCTTCCCGCTCTGCCACGTCAAAGACCGGATGCAGGACGGCGCGATGGTGGACGTCGGCCAGGGCGCCATCGACTTCGCGGCCATCTTCGCCCACCGGGACCACGCGGGCCTGCGGCACTTCATCGTCGAGCACGACAACCCGGACGACCCCCGCCGCTTCCTCGCCAACAGCTACGACCACCTCGCGAGCCTTCGGATCTAAGCGTCGGGCGAGGAGGGCGCGGCGGTAAGAGCTGCCGCGCTCGCACAGGGTTCCATCCCCCTGCCTCCCCGGCGATACACCAGCGTCTTCCACACGAGCGTAGCGAGTGCAGGACCCGACGCGGAGCCGACTGGCAGAGGAATCTCGCCGCTGACGTGCGTTTCGCTGGGCGAGATCCCTTGACTGCGCTCGGGAGGACACGAGGAGAAGGCGGGATGACCTGAAAAGGAGTGCCGAGCACTGAGTTCAACCCATATTCACCAACCCCTATTATTCATCGAAAGCTACGGTACGGCATGGTCGGTGGGGGGCCGGGCGCATTCATCGGCGCGGTCCACCGCATCGCAGCCCGGCTCGACGGCGAGATGGAGCTCGTCGCGGGGGCCTTCTCCCGAGATCCTGAGAAGTCGCGGGCGATGGGCGAGGAGCTGTATCTGGACCCCGCCCGCATCTACGGCTCGTTCGAGGAGATGGCCGAGCGCGAGGCCGCCCTCCCCGAGGGCGAGCGCATCGACGTCGTCTCCATCGTGACTCCCAACCACGTCCACTTTCCGGCGGCGAAGGCGTTCGTCGAGCGCGGCTTCCACGTCATCTGCGACAAGCCGATGACGACGGTGCTGGCCGATGCCGAGGCCCTCTGCCGGCTGGTGGATGCGCACGGCGTGGTCTTCGCGCTCACGCACAACTACACCGGCTACCCGATGGTGAAGCAGGCGCGGGCGATGGTGCAGGGGGGCGAGCTCGGCGAGGTCCGCAAGGTCGTCGCCGAGTACCCGCAGGGCTGGCTCTCGACCCCGCTGGAGCAGACCGGCCAGAAGCAGGCCGCCTGGCGCACCGACCCCGCGCGGGCCGGCGCGGGCGCCCTCGGAGACATCGCCACGCACGCCGAGAACCTGGCGGCCTACGTCACCGGGCTGGGGATGGCCGAGCTCTGCGCGGACGTCTCGACGATCGTGGAGGGGCGCGCGCTCGACGACGACGTCAACATCCTCGTCCACTACGAGAACGGCGCGCGCGGCATCCTCTACGCCTCCCAGGTCTCGGCCGGCGAGGAGAACAACCTGCGGCTGCGCGTCTACGGGACGAAGGCGTCGCTGGACTGGCGGCAGGAGGATCCCAACTACCTCGTCGTCCGCCCGCTCGACCGCCCGATGCAGGTGCTCAAGCGGGGCAACGACTACCTCTCCGAGGCCGCCGCCCGCCACAGCCGCCTCCCGTCCGGCCACCCGGAGGCGTTCTTCGAGGCCTTCGCCAACATCTACCGGAATGCCGCCCGCACCATCCGGGCCCGCCTCGCCGGCGAGACGCCGGACGAGCACGATCTGGACTTCCCGACCGTCCGCGACGGCGCCGCCGGCGTCCATTTCATCGAGACCGTGCAGGAGTCCGGCCGGCAGCGCGCGTGGGTCGATGCACGCTACACGCCGCCGGGGGGCGAGACGGAGTGATTGACGAGTGACGAGCATAGATTTTAGAAGGTGGAAGGTGCGGTCGTGCTCTGGACGGAGCGGCAGATCCTGCATCGATCCGCAATCTGCAATCGCGCATCTACATTCGCAGTAACCGCATTCATCCGAACCATGCCACCGCGATGAGCCGACCTGTTACCCTCTTCACCGGCCAGTGGGCCGATCTGCCGCTCCAAACGCTCGCCGAGAAGGCCGCCGCGTGGGGCTTCGACGGGCTGGAGCTGGCCTGCTGGGGCGACCACTTCGACGTCCGCCGCGCCCTCGACGACGACGCCTACTGCCGCGACCGCCGCGACCTGCTGGCCCGCCACGGGCTGGAGGTCTGGGCCGTCTCGAACCACCTCGCCGGGCAGGCCGTCTGCGACCGCATCGACGAGCGGCACCGGGCGATCCTGCCGGACCACGTCTGGGGCGACGGAGACCCGGAGGGCGTCCGGCGGCGCGCGGCGGACGAGATGAAAGCCACCGCGCGCGCGGCCGCCCGCCTCGGCGTACGCGTCGTCAACGGGTTCACGGGCAGCAGCATCTGGCACCTGCTCTACTCGTTCCCGCCCAACACGCCCGGCATGATCGACGCCGGCTACCAGGACTTCGCCGACCGCTGGAACCCCATCCTCGACGTCTTCGACGAGGTCGGCGTCCGGTTCGGGCTGGAGGTGCACCCCACCGAGATCGCCTTCGACCTCGCCAGCGCCGACCGCGCGCTGGAGGCCGTCGGGCGGCGCGAGGCGTTCGGCTTCAACTACGACCCGAGCCACTTCGGCTACCAGGGCGTCGATTATCTCGCCTTCATCGACCAGTTCGCCGACCGCATCTACCACGTCCACATGAAAGACGTCTGGTGGAGCGAGACGCCGACGCGCAGCGGCGTCTTCGGCGGCCACCTCGACTTCGGCCACCGCGACCGGTACTGGGACTTCCGCTCGCTCGGGCGCGGCGCCATCCAGTTCGAGGAGATCATCCGCCGCCTCAACCGCATCGGCTACGACGGCCCGCTCTCCATCGAGTGGGAGGACAGCGGCATGGACCGCGAGCACGGCGCCGAGGAGGCCTGCGCCTTCGTCCAGAGCATCGACTTTCCGCCCTCCACCACGGCTTTCGACGCCGCCTTCGACAAGGAGAAACAGTGACGCCCCCCGCGCCGCGCCGCGGAACGGGCGCTGCTGGCCGTCCGAGAACACGATACCTGGGTATGGCGCTGACCGCTCCCGTCCTCTCCCGTGCGAAGGCGCGTACCGAGCGGAGCCGGGGGGACGCGACCAGGGAGGTCGATCCCGCAGCGCGCTTATCCCGGCGGCTTTGCGGGGCGATGCTGGCGGGCATGCTGCTGTCTGCGTGTGCCGCTGTGGCGTACGCGCAGGCCCCAGGAGACACCGTCCGCATCGCGGTGCCGGGCACGGACGTGGCGATGACCTTCGCCTACATCCCGGCGGGCACGTTCACGATGGGCAGCCCGGAAAACGAGCCCGGCCGCGACGCCGACGAGGGGCCGCCGCGCCGCGTGACG
>JAWWAN010000354.1:0-4670 GCA_033721675.1 Rhodothermales bacterium
CTTGCCGTCCGCCCCCGCCCGACGCCCGAGACGGAGGAAGACGTGACCGAGTCCGTCAGCTTCACCGCCGTCGAGCTGGCCGAGCAGATCGGCGCCACCGCCATCGCGTGCCTGACCAACTCCGGCACGACGGCCCGGATGATGGCGCGGCACCGCCCCAGCATGCCCGTCTACGCCTTCACCGACCAGCCGCGCGTGGTGGGCCAGCTCGGGGTGTTGTGGGGAACAAAAGCCTTCGCGATCCCTTTTCAGCGCGACACCGACCAGGGTGTGCAGATCGTCCACGACATCCTGGAAGAGCACGGCCTGGCGGACCCCGGCGACGCCGTGGTGATCACCGCCGGCATGCCGCTGCCGGCCAAGGGCCGGACCAACATGATCCACGTCAGCCGGGTGTAGCGGCGGCCCCTTCGATTCAGCGGATGCTGCATGGCGCGACGCTACGACGCGAACGGATGGAAGCACCGGGAGTTACGTACCGGCGCGGGCTGAGCGGTACCCGTACCGGATCCCCTTTCCATCCGCCCCTCTCTTTGCCGTCAGTAATCCGCTTCCGGGCGATGCGTCGTATTCTGCTCCCTCTCTCGCTGCTGCTGCTCGTCACCGCCGTCGCCGGGTGCGGGCGCGGCTCGTTCGTCGGCCGCCGCTACGACAACTTCTCGGCGTACTACAACACGTTCTACAACGCCGAGCGCACGTTCGAGCAGGGCGTCGAGGGGATCGAGGGGGCGCGGCAGCAACCCATCGACCGGGACGTCTACCTGCCCCTCTTCGGCAGCACCGGCCGCGCCGCGCAGGCCCAGGCCTTCGACGCCGCCATCCAGAAGAGCGCCGACCTGCTGCGCAAGCATCCGGACTCGAAGTGGGTGGACGACGCGCTGCTGCTGATCGGGAAATCGTACTTCTACCTCCAGAACTGGGCCGGCGCCGAGCAGAAGTTCCGCGAGGTGATGACGCTGCCCGAGACGCGGCTGGCCGACGAGGCCCGCTTCTGGCTGGCCCGGACCTACATCGCCGCCGGCAACTATGACGCCGCCGCCGCCCACCTCACCGAGAGCCTCGCCCGCGAGGACCTCTCGAGGCGGTGGGCCCCGAAGCTGCGCCTGGCCGAGGCCGAGCTGGACGTGCAGCGGCGCGCCTGGGACGGCGCCGTGGCCGCCCTCGAAGCCGGCCTCGAAGGCGTGGGCGACCGGCAGCTCGAGGCCCGGGCCCACTTCCTGCTCGGGCAGCTCTACGAGACCCTCGGCCGGTACGAGGACGCCGTGGCGGCCTATGACCGCAGCGCCGCCCTCGCGCCGTTCTACGAGCTGAGCTACGCCGCCCTCGTGAGCGCCATCCGCGTGGAGGGGGCGCACGGCGAGGCCGAGGCCGCGCTCCGCCGCCTCCGCCGCATGGAGCGCGACGACAAGCACTACGAGAACCGCGCCGAGCTGGCCTACCTGCGCGGGCGGATCTACCAGGCGATGGGCCGCCCGGACGACGCCCTCGACGCGTTCTACCGCCTCCTCTACGACTCCGACGCGAACGTCTCGGCGGTGCGCGGGCCGGCGCATTACACCCTCGGCGCGTTCTTCCGCGACGTGGACCGCGACTACCGCCTCGCCGCCGCCCATTTCGACACGGCAGCTCAGTCGCTCGGCGCGCCGGTGCCCCCCGGCCAGCAGGCCCCGCTGTATGCGCCCGCCGCCATCACCGACGCCGCCGAGCAGGCGCGTACCTTCGGCGCCTTCGCCGAGGCCGCCGGCACCATCGAACGGCTCGATTCCCTCCTCTACCTTGGCAGCCTCGACGACGACGCGTACGCCGCGCGGGTGCTGGAGCTGCGCCAGCAGAAAGCCGACGAGCTGGCCGCCGAGCAGGCCGAGCTGGAGCGCCGCCGCCTCCAGCAAGGCTTCGGCGCCGGCGCCGCCGCCAACGGGGCGGGGGTCCGGGGGAAGCAGCTGGAAGGCACCCAGACCGGCAGCGCCGAGTCCGGCTTCCTCTTCCACCGGGATCCGATCCGCGTGCAGGAAGGGATGGCCGGCTTCATCGATCAATGGGGCGAGCGTGCCCTGGCGCCCGACTGGCGCCGTGCCTCGGCGCTGACCGGCCTCGCCGACCCCCTCGGGCAGCAGGCCGTCATCCAGGAAGACACCTTCATCGGCTCCGGCGCGAATCTACCTGAGATCGACCTGGTGTCCATCCCGCGCGACTCGCTCAGCCGCGCTCTGATGCGCCGCGAGCGGGCGCTGGCTCGGTACGAACTCGGCAACGTGCTCTTCCTCTCGATGGACCGCCCGGACTCGGCCGCCGCCTGGTACCGCATGGTCATCGAAGAGGAGGACGCCGAGACGCCCGTCACCGGCCGGGCCTATTACGCCCTCGCCGAGGTGCAGCGCGCGCTCGGAGACAGCACCTCCGCCGCCCGTCTCTACCGGACCATCCTGGACCGCTACCCGGATTCCGAGTTCGCCGGACAGGCCCGCGAGCGGCTCGGCCTGGCGTACCAGCAGGCCGTGGCGGCAGACTCGACGGCGCTGGCTGAGGCGGCCTACGAGGCGGCCTACCGGCGCTGGCAGCAAGGCGCTTACGAGGAGGCCCTCGAAGACCTCATCACGCTGGCGGCCCGCTACCGCGACACCCCTACCGCGCCGCGCGCGCTCTTCGCCGCCGGCGCCGTCTTCCAGGAATGGGCCGCCCGGGACAGCCTCGACCTCTACGCGCCGCTGCCCATCACCGTGCCAGACTCCGTGGTGGCGGCGAGCGGGCTCCGCGAGGCTGCCCCCGCTGCTCCGCCGGGTGCCGCGCCGGTGACGCCGCCCGCCGGCGCCGTGCCCCCGCAGGTCTTCAGCCTGCCCGATCAGCCGTCGGACAGCCTCGCCGGCGAGCAGCCGCTCCAGCCGGGGCGGATCCTGCCCGTGCCGTCCTCAGACCCCAGCGGCGTCCCGCCCGATACCACGGCGATGGCGGCCGACAGCGTGGCGGTGCTGCCCGCCGTGCCGGTCCCCGCCGAGGCGGCCGCCCCAGACAGCACGGCCGGCCCGGAGCCCGTGCGTCTCGAAACGCTCTACGCGAGCCTGGTCCGCATCTACCCCCAGGCGCCCCAGGCCGCGCAGGCCAGGCGGGTGATCGACGCCCTCGAAGAACGCCGGCCCCAGCCGGAAGCCGCGCCGGACTCTACCGGCGCCCCTGCCGATTCGCTCGCAGCGCCCCCCGCCGTGGCCGCTGAGGAAGCCCCGGACGAAGAGGCCGCCGAGGATGTGGGACGCTCGCCGTCCGTGGGCGGGCTCCTGGATCGTGCGGCCGCCCGCCGCCCGCCCGAAGCCGCCCGGCCAGACTCCACCGCTACCGACGCCGACGCGGAGGCGGCCGAGGGCGCGCTCGACCTCGCGCGCCGCCGCGAAGAGTTGCAACGGGCGCTCGCAGCGCGGGGCGAGGGGCTGGAGCCCCCCGGCGCCGCACCGGCAGACGCCGCCGCGCCGCCGGCACGCCCGGTCCGGTACGACGTACGCACGCGGGGTGGGTGGGTGATCGTCGTCGCCTCCGCCACCGATTCGCAGCGCATGGGGCAGGCCATGCGGTCGCTCCAGCAGACCCTCGGCGCCACCGGGCACCCGCTCGAAGTGTACCCCGGCGAGCAGGACGGCCAGACGCGCCTGCGCATCGGGCTGGGCGCCTTCGAGACCGAGGCCGAGGCGCAGGCCACGCGGGCCGCGCTCGAAGACGTATTGCCGCCCGACGCCTGGCTGCTCTACATCCCGCCCCGCCGCGCCGAGTGAGCCGGCGCAGCGCGCGCCGAACCCCGGGCGGGCAGGCCCCGTAGGAACTATCCGGCGGGCCGGGGGGTAGGGCACCACCGCCGAGACGCCCCCGCCGCCCCTACGCCGCGGGCCGGCTCGGCCCCTCTCGCTCGCGGCTTCGCTGTGGTGCGCTTCGTGCGCAGGCTCCCCTTCTTCGGTGCGCTTGCCCCCGCTCGGCTCCACGCCCGGGCGCACCGGCTCGCCCCGCGCGGGCCTTCTTCCACCGATTAATACGCTCTACGCTCATGGCGCAGGACGAGCGCAACGATATAAAGCTGGACCGCGGGGACGGCCCCTCAGGGCCCCGCCTGCCCGACCGCAGGCCCCGGTTCTCCCTCTGGATCTACCTCGCCATCTTCCTGGCGCTGCTGATCCAGATCTTCCTCTTCTGGAAAAACGTCGACGACGCCTCCATCGACTACAGCACCTTCCTCGACTACGTCGAGCAGGGCTACGTCGAAAGTGTCAAGATCGTCAATGATCGGCGCATCGAGGGCACCTACACCGAAGAGGCCGTCGAGAAAAACCTCGTGAAGGTGGCCGAGCCGCAGCAGGACCTGCTCGGCGGCACCACCCAGCAGAACCTCTTCACCTCGACCAAGCCCGCCGACAACGACCTCGTGGCGTTCCTCCGCGAGTACAACGAGGAGGCCGAGGCCGCCGAGGGCCGGCCCGTCGAGTTCCGCGTCGAGTACGAGGAGAACTGGTTCGGGGGGCTGCTCACGTGGATCATCCCGCTCGCGCTCATCATCGCGCTCTGGGTGTTTCTCATCCGGCGGATGAACCCCGGCTCGCAGGTGCTCAACATCGGCAAGAACAAGGCCGTGCTGTTCGACGCGATGGGCGAGCAGCGGTTGACCTTCAAGGATGTGGCCGGATTGGAAGAGGCCA
>JAWWAN010000355.1:0-4669 GCA_033721675.1 Rhodothermales bacterium
GCCGACCTCGTGGTGGACGCTCCGGGGCTGACCGAGCCGCAGCATCAAACGGCGCCGCTGCCGGCCGATGCGCGCTACGCCTGGCGCGTGCGCGGCGTGAACCGCGCCGGCGGCGGCCCCTGGACCGCGCGGCGCTTCACCACGCGCCTGACGGCGCCCGGTGCCGTCGTGCTGGCGGCGCCCACCGACGGACGCCGCGCCCGCCCCGCCACGCTGGACCTGACCTGGCAGCCCGAGCCGCAGGCCGAGACCTATGCCCTGCAACTCGCCCGCGACGACGCCTTCACCGACATCCTCCAGACTACGGACGGGCTGACCGACACGCGGCTGAGCGTCGGGCCGCTGACGGGCAACGCTGCGTATCACTGGCGCGTCCGCGCCTCCAACGCCATCGGCGACGGCCCCTGGTCTCCGGCATGGACCTTCTCGACGGCGATCACGGCTCCGGGCGCGGTCATCCCGCTGGCCCCCGAGGACGATGCCGAGGGCCTGCCGGCGTCGGTGCTTCTGCAGTGGCAGGCAGACCCCAACGCGCGGACCTATCACGCCCAGGTAGCCCGCGACGACGCCTTCGCCGACCTCGTGGTGGACGCTCCGGGGCTGACCGAGCCGCAGCATCAAACGGCGCCGCTGCCGGCCGATGCGCGCTACGCCTGGCGCGTGCGCGGCGTGGGCGTCCTGGGCACGGGTCCATGGTCTGGCGTACGGCACTTCACCGTGGCCGTAGGCACGAGCACCGAGGCGCCCGCCGAGGCCGCGCCCGAGGCGTTCCGCCTCTATCCCAACTACCCCAACCCTTTCAACCCGCGTACCACGCTCCGCTTCGACGTGCCCGCCCGCGCCCACGTCTCGCTCGTCGTCTACGACGTGCTGGGGCGCGCCGTCGAGGTGCTGGTGGATGAGATGCTACCTGCCGGGCGCCACGAGGCCGCCTGGGAGGCCGGCAACCTTCCGAGCGGGCTCTACCTGGCCCGCCTGCACGCCGGCGCCTTCACGCAGACCCGCCAGCTCACGCTGCTGAAGTAAACGGCCTCGGCAGCGCGGCGCTACGGGCGCCGGTCCGGCTCGGCGAGGCGGATGAAGACGGAGGCGGGGCGCTGCTCGTACAACGCCCCCGTGACCCAGTCGACGCCGATGCTCACCGGGCCGAACGGACCCCAGAGCACAAGCCCGGCGATGGCCCAGACGTCTGCGCGGCGGCGCAGCGTCCGGGATTGCGGCGTGTGGCTCGGATGCTCCAGGCGCAGCACGTAGCGCGCATCCCGTTCGAGGTCGATTTCGAGGGGGGTCGCGCCTTGCTCTTCGCCGTTGAGGTACACCGTGGCGCCGGCAGGCTCGCTGCTGACGCGCACCGTCTGGGTCGGTCCGTGGACGATCGAGGCACACCCGGAGAGCAGGATGGCGAGCACCAGGGGCGGCACACTTCGCAGAACAGAGAGTGGCATAGGAAGGAGGAGGACCACGTTCTCGGAGAGAGTCTAGGCGCCGGCAGGGCACCGTATGGAGACAGCCGCCGTGGCTCCCGCCCCGGGTAACACACTCGGCGCATCCCGTTTCGGGGAATGCCCCTGACGGCCTCTCCCGGACCGTCAGCGAAAAAGCCGATCCGTGAGGTCCTCGACGTCCTCCCGAGAGAGGACCCGCCAGGTCGGCGTGCTCAGCCCCCCGCTCTTCGTCCGCCGGAACGTAGCGCGCAGGAACAGCTCCTTGCGCCGCCGGGGCGCGCCGGCCTCGTAGCTGGCCGCATTCCAGTGGAACACGAAGTAGGCCGCCGCCGGATCGAACCCGTAGTGCCGCCCGACCAGCTCGGCCAGGTGGCGGGCGTCGGAGAGGGTCGTCGGCCCCTCGTTCTCGGCCAGTTCGCGGAGGACGGCCGTGTGTGCGCGCTCGGCGCCGGGGGGCGTCTGGTAGAGCCGGAGGTGGCACGTGGCCGGGCGCGCATAGCCCTCCCAGGTGAAGAGCGTATCGGCCAGGAGCTGGGCCGGCGCCGGGCCGGCCGCGCCGAGGGCCATCAGGCACAGAAGCAGCCGGCGCATGGCGTAGGAAGAACGGGCGAGGAGGGTCTCGCCGTCAATCTAGGGGCGGCCCGGACGCCGATGCCGGTTTTATTTCGGGATCCGCTGCTTTTTTTCAGGGATCCCCCGGTTCGCGCCGCGCCACGACGGCCAGCACCCCGGCATAGCCCTCCCGGCCCTCTTCGTAGCGGCCCGATGCGGGTGCATAGAGGGCCGAGATCGCCCCGTCCAGGTACAGCGCGTCCCGCACGCCGAGGGCATCGCGGAAGAAGACGGCGAAGTCGTGGAAGTTGACGGCCCCGTTCGAGATCGCCAGGAACACCCGGCCGTCTCCGCCGACGCCGACGCCGCTGCGGAGGCGGCAGTTCTCGGAGCCCGGCGTGAAGGCCGGGTGGAGCTGCCCTCCGGAGAGCAGGAGCGGTCCGCTCTGCGTGGCGAGCCACACCGGCCCGGTGCGCTGCGCGAAGGCCCCGCTCTCCACGATCCCCGCCGTGCCCTCCTCGGCGACGAAGAAGACGCCATTGGGCTTCAGGTAGAAGTTGCCCTCACCATCCTGCAGGTTCAGGGGCGTCTGCACCGCGCCGCGCTGCACGAACAGGCCCGTGGGCACGTAGCCGGGCTCGTAGATGCCCGCGTTGGTGGCGGCCACCAGGCTGTCTCCGCGCGCCTCGACGGCGGCCCGCACGGCGCCGAGCGTCCGGTACGGCTGCCCGGAGGCGTCTTTCCAGAACAGTTCGAGCCGGTGCCGCGCCGGGTCCACCTCTACCACGGTGTACGGCTCCGCAGGGTCGAGCGCGCAGGGCTGGTTCTGGAGCGACTGGCGGAGGCCCGCACAGCCAGCGAGCGTGCCGGCCAGCACGGCGAGGAGAAGGTATCGAACCGGGAGCATGGCGGAGCGAATCGGGTGATGCGGCAAGATACGGCGCGCGGCGCCGGGGTGGGCTGGCGTTCGTGCGCGGCAGAGCAGATATTGCAACGTCCGCTCCCCTTCACCCATCCGCCCGCCCGATGCGCCGCCTGACGCCCTTCCTGCTCCTGCTCGCCGCCGCCTGCGCCCCCGTCGAGAGCGAACCGCGCGGCGCCGAGGTGCCGCAGCGCACCACGCCCGAACCCACCTACAGCCTCACGGCCGACCAGACGCACAACCGCTTCAGCGCCGCCATCGAGCCGGTGTTGCGCGTGCCCTCCGGCGCCGTCATCGAGGCCTATACCGAGGAAGCCTCCGACGGCCAGCTCACGCCGACCTCCACCGTCGCCGACGTCGAGGCGCTCGACTTCGACCCCATCCACCCGCTCACCGGCCCGGTCTACGTGGAGGGCGCCGCGCCCGGCGACGTGCTCAAGGTGACGCTCCACGAGATCGAGCTGGGCGCCCACGGGTGGACCGCCATCGTGCCCGGCTTCGGCTTCCTCGCCGACGAGTTCACCGAGCCGTATCTCAAGACGTTCTCGTTCGAGGACGGGCAGACCTATGCCGATTTCGGCGGCGGCATCCGCATCCCGCTCCGCCCCTTCCCCGGCGTGATGGGGGTAGCTCCGGACACCGACGAGATGCTCTCGACGATCCCGCCCCGCGCGAACGGCGGCAACATGGACGACCCGAACCTGACGGCCGGCACCACGGTCTACTTCCCCGTCTTCGTCGAGGGCGCGCTCTTCTCCATCGGAGACACCCACGCGGCGCAGGGCGCCGGGGAGGTCTGCGGGACGGCCATCGAGGCGCCCATGCGGATCGTCTACGAGGTCGAGGTGCTGAAGGACTTCCCCGCGATCCAGGAGCCGCAGTACGAGCGCGACGACTACTACGCCGTGACCGCCTTCGCCGAGACCCTGGACGAGGCCGCCCGCAAGGCGACGCGCTACATGATCGACCACCTGGAGGCCACGCGCGGCCTCAGCCGCCAGGACGCCTACGCCCTCGTCTCCCTCGCCGGCGACCTCAAGATCGCCGAGGTGGTGGACGTGCCTCACGTCCTCGTGACGATGCACCTGCCGAAAGGATTGTTTGACGAATGAGGTCTTCAGGTCGAAAGTCAAAGACTTCAGGTCAAAGGTCGCAGGTCTCTCGCTCAGGATCGATGGACCTGCCGATCTGAAGACCTGCCGACCTGAAGCCCTCAGGCCCCGTACCGCGCGGCGCGTTGTTGGATCTGCGAGAAGTCGGCAAGCGGGGGGGCGGTCTCTGTGCGCGGCGGCAGCGCGGCGGCGGCCTCCTCGACGGCCTCGATGCGGCGCTCGGTGAGCGGATGCGTGGCGAAGAACCGCTCGACGAGGTTGGGGCGGCGCTCCCGCTGGGCCAGCAGCGTCTCGAACATCGTCCCCATCGCCTCGGGCGGGTAGCCGGCTTCGTAGAGGTAGTCGAGCCCGAGCGCGTCCGCCTCGGTCTCGTCCTTGCGAGAGAACCGCGCGACGGCGCCGCTGCCGATGATCTGGGCGGCGATCTGTTCGAGCAGGCCCGGATCCTCGCCAAGGATGAGGCTGCCGACGACGCTGAGGCCGTAGACCTTCGTCATGCGCTCGGTGCCATGGCGGGCCACGCCGTGCGCCACCTCGTGCGCCATCACGCCGGCCAGCTCGGCCGGGCTCTCCGCCGCCACGATCAGGCCCGTGTTGACGTAGACGTGCCCGCCGGGGATCGCGAAGGCGTTGAGCGA
>JAWWAN010000356.1:0-4667 GCA_033721675.1 Rhodothermales bacterium
CGTGGCGGCCTCCAGCGGCGCCACGCGGCGGGCGTCCGGCGGGGCCTCCCACGGCAGGATGTCGGCGGTGCGGTCCACGCCCGTGTGGCTCAGCCACGACTTGGCCGAGGCCACGAGCCGGGCCGGCAGCTCGGCGCCACGCTCGCGGGCGTACTCCCCCACGGCATAGTCCAGCGCGTCGTCCCACGGGAGGGCGAGGCCGCCCTCGGGGACGTCGTGCGGGCCGGGCAGGAGGAGGAACGAAGGCAGCAGCGGGCGGGCCTCTACCTCGCCGGGGCTCACCACCTGCGGGATCGCGAAGAGCCGGATCGCGGGCGCCTCGTGCTCGTCGGCGCCGGCCTCGGTGTAGGCCAGCACGCAGTGCGTGGTGCCCAGGTCGAGGCCGATGATGTATTTCGGATCAGTCAACGGGGATGCCTGATGGATTCGTTGTTGAAAGAACTGCATTGTCGATGGACGAGCATGGATTGGCGATGGGTGAAGGGACCTGTTCGGAACGCCTCCATACACCGCCCCTTCCTACGTCTCAAATCCATGCTCGTCCGTCTCAACGCTCTTTGCTATCCGACCTCCACTTCGGCCGGCGCCACCACGCGGGCGGCTTCGGGCGTGCCGGTGCGGGCCGGGAGCGTCACCTTCGCCACGCGCCAGCCGCGATGGCGGAGCGCCCCCTTGAACGGCGGGTCGCCCGCGACGTTGCCCGTCAGGCGGACGGCGTGCGCGTCGAAGCCGGCGGGGATCGTCACGGTGGCGCCCTCGGCCTCGGCATAGACGGGTTCGAGGGCCACGTACTCGTCGAGCGCCTGCTTGCAGCCGGCATGGACGCTCCGCACGGCCGCGCCGATCTGGGCGTCCTGGTAGGCCGAGAGGTCTTCGTGAAGGAAGTCGATGAGGCGGCCCTTGCGCTGGAAGATCGCCAGCAGGTGCAGCGCGGCCTCGTCGGACGGCGGGGCCGGCGGCGGGGGTGCGGCGGGGCGCGGCTCGGCGGCGGGTGCCGGGGCGGACGCGGGCGCCGCCGTGCCGAGGCGCCACTGGAGGGCGCCCCACACCAGCAGCGTCACGACGGCCGCCACGGCCGCGAGCGGCCACAGCGCCGCGCCGAGCGGCTCGGCGGCCAGGAAGTAGACGGCGGCCAGGAACGCGGCCTGGCCCAGCAGCACGAGGAGGAACGTCTGGGCGGCGGAGGGGCGGGTAGGTTTCATAGCGGATCGGGCGCCGGGATGCACGGCGCGGGGGTTGGTCAGCAGGGAAGGCAACGGCCTGCACGGCCCGGCGAGGAGGGCAAAACGCGAGGCCCAGGAGTAAATTCTACGCCTGTTCCAACAACTAAACGGCGCGGCAGACGCAACGCCGGCCGCCCCAAACGGCCATTTTCGTCGTTTCTTCGCTAATTCCCCGGATTTCCCGGGCGGGCGGTGACGCCGGAAGGGCTTTCATCTTTGTCGGAAAATCAGTACGCTTTTGGGTGCGCTTGTGCTGATTCTTTGTGGTTGTGTAAGCGCTTTCTTCCCAGCGACCACCTCGCCCCTCACCCCGGCAACCCCCAACCAAACTTCCCACCATCATGGCAAGACGCATACTGATCTCGGCTGTCATGCTGCTGGCCAGCGTGAGCCTCGTCCTCGCTCAGGAGCGCGCGATCACCGGCACTGTCACCGACGCCACCTCCGGCTTTCCGCTGCCCGGCGTGAACATCGTCATCCAGGGCACGACGACCGGCACCAGCACCGGCATCGACGGCACCTACAGCATCACCGCCGAGAGCGGCGACGTGCTCGTCTACTCCTTCGTCGGCTACCTCCCGCAGGAGATCGCCGTCGCAGACCAGCGCGTCATCGACGTGGCGCTGCAGGAGGACGTCGCCCTCCTCGAAGACATCGTCGTCGTCGGCTACGGCGTCCAGCGCGAGGAAGACGTCACCGGCTCGATCGCCACCATCGACGCGGACGACGCGCGGCAGGGGCTGGTCACCTCCCCGGATCAGATGATCCAGGGCCGCGTGGCCGGCGTCAACATCACCCAGAACAACGGCGAGCCGGGTGCCGGCTTCAACATCCGGATCCGGGGCGGCACCTCCATCAGCGCCTCCAACGAGCCGCTCTACGTGATCGACGGCGTGCCGATCGACAACAGCCCCGGCACCCCCGGCGGCGTGGGGATCGACGGGTCCGCTCCGCAGGCCCGCAACCCGCTCAACATGATCAACCCGAACGACATCAAGTCGATCACGATCCTGAAAGACGCCTCGGCGACGGCCATCTACGGCAGCCGCGGCGCCAACGGCGTCGTGCTGATCGAGACCAAAGACGGCGGCGCCGAGCAGCTCGCCGTCGATTACGAGGGCTACGTCTCCGCCTCGTCTGCGGCTAACACGCTCGACCTGCTCAGCGCCTCCGACTTCCGCAGCTTCGTGCAGGAGCAGGTCGCCGCCGGCGTCCTCGACCAGAGCGCCGCCGACGGCCTGGGCAGCGCCGAGACGGACTGGCAGGACGAGGTCCTCCAGACGGGCGTCTCGCAGTTCCACAACCTCGCCTTCTCCGGCGGCACCGCCAGCACCCGCTACCGCGCCTCGGTGAGCTACCTGGACCAGGAGGGCGTCGTCGTCAGCTCCGGCCTCGAACGCCTCACCGGCCGCCTCAACGCCGACCACGAGGCCTTCAACGGCCGCCTCCGCCTGGCGCTCAACCTGACGAGCACCTACACCCAGGACGACTTCCTGCCCTACCAGAACACGGGCGGCTTCGAGGGGGCGCTCTTCAACAACGTCATCTCGTTCAACCCGACGCTCCCCGTCCGCACCGCCGACGACTTCTTCGAGATCGGCGAGGGGCGCGTCTCCGTCCGCAACCCGGTGGCGCTCGCCGAAGAGGTGCAGGACTTCGGCAAGACCACCCGCTCGCTCGGCAACCTCTCCGCCGACCTCGACCTCATCGAGGGGCTCACCGCCCGCGTCAACTTCGGCGGAGACCGGGCGCAGGGCACGCGCCGCACCTACCTGCCCAAGAGCAGCCCCGTCGGGGCCGAGTTCGAGGGCCGCGCCGTGCAGGCCAACCGCGAGCGCACCTCGTACACGTTCCAGAGCTACCTCACCTACAACCGGGCGCTCTCCGCCGTGCACAACCTCGACCTGCTCGGCGGCTACGAGTTCAACGAGTTCCTCCTGGAGGAATTCGGGACCGAGGCGCGCGGGTTCGTCACGGACATCCTGGGCTTCAACGCGCTGGAGGCCGGGTCCAACTTCGTCAACACCGGCTCGCAGAAGGAGAAGAGCCGCCTGATCTCGTTCTTCGGGCGGGCCAACTACAACTACAACGACCGGTACTACCTCACCGGCGTGCTCCGCTACGACGGCTCTTCGCGCTTCGGCGAGGACAACAAGTGGGCGCTCTTCCCGTCGCTCTCCGGCGCCTGGCGCATCAGCGATGAGAGCTTCCTCGCGGGCAACGAGACCCTGACGAACCTCCGCCTGAAGGCCGGGTGGGGCATCGTCGGGAGCCAGGAGATCCCCAACTACCTGTCCCTCGCCCAGCTCGGCGCCGACCCCAACAACCGCGCCGTCATCGGCGGGCAGGTCATCACCGGCATCGCCCCGGTCAACTTCGCCAACCCGGACCTGAAGTGGGAGGAGACGACCTCCATCAACGTCGCCCTCGACTTCGGCCTGTGGTTCAACAAGCTCTCGGGCACGTTCGAGTGGTACCGCAAGGAGACCAGCGACCTGCTGCTGGAGATCCCCGTGCCGCAACCCGCCCCGGTGCCCACCCGCATCGAGAACGTCGGCGAGACCAAGAACACCGGCTTCGAGTTCTCCCTGGACTGGCTGGCGCTCGACCGTTCCGACCTCTCGGCCTCGCTCGGCCTCGTCTTCAACGCCAACGACAACGAGGTCGTCAGCCTGGGCACCCGAGACCAGATCATCACCGGCTCGGTCTCCGGGCGCGGCCAGAGTGGCAACTTCTCCCAGATCATCCTCCCGGGAGAGCCCATCGGCAGCTTCTACGGCCCCGTCCTGGACCGCATCGAGAACGGCATCCAGATCTTCCAGGATCTCGACGGCGACGGCACGATCGAGCCCACGGGCGATGACCGGACGATCATCGGCAATGCCCAGCCGGACTTCACGTACGGCTTCCGGGCCAGCGCCAACTGGAACAACTTCGACTTCAGCCTCTTCCTGCGCGGCGAGCAGGGCCGGGACGTCTTCAACAACACGGCCCTCGTCTTCCAGACCAAGAGCGCCGTCCTCCAGGGGCAGAACTTCCTCAAGGACGCCCTGGACGACCCGGACGCCGTCTCGGAGGCCGCCAAGTACTCGGACCGCTGGATCGAGGACGGGTCGTTCCTCCGCCTGGACAACGTGACCATCGGGTACTCGCTGGGCCTGGCCGACCTGACGCAGCAGGTGCGCACCGCCTACATCTACCTCTCGGCCAGCAACCTCGCCACCATCACCGGCTACTCCGGCTACGACCCGGAGGTAAACACGAACGCCGGGCTGGCGACGCTCGGGATCGACTACCTCAACTACCCGCGCCCGCGCACCTTCACGGTGGGCGTCCGCCTGGGCTTCTAGATGTGCCGTGGGCCGGGCGGGCCCGCTGCCGCCCGGCGCCGCCGGCTTACCCCCGGGGCGCCCCACCCCCCCCCGTGCCCCCCGCGGACCACGA
>JAWWAN010000357.1:0-4638 GCA_033721675.1 Rhodothermales bacterium
AGACGGGCCTCCTGAAGCCGGAGGGGCGAGGCTTCGACCTCTTCGGCCGGCCCGGCACCGCCTACGTCTACCTGATCTACGCCCGGTACTGGCTGCTCAACGTCGTCACCGAGCCGGAGGGGGTGGGCGGGGCCGTCCTGATCCGGGCCGTGGAGCCCCTCGAGGGCGTCCGCCTGATGCGCGAACGACGCGAGGCCGCCCGGCGCGACCGCGACCTCACCAACGGCCCCGGCAAGCTGACGCAGGCCTTCGACGTCGACCGGCGCTTCCACGGGCACGATCTGGCCGCGCCCCCTCTCTTCGTCGCGGCCGGCGAGGCGCCTGGGGCCGTGGGGCGCTCTGCCCGCATCGGGTTGCGATTCGGAACGGACCTGCCGTACCGATTTTTCGTGGAGCGGCATCCTTCGGTGTCGCCGGGGGTTCCGAGTGACCGCGCCCGGCAGCGGGGGCGGTAGTTCGGGCTGGTCCCTGCAACTATCATGTGATGTCCACCCCCTGTGGCTGTGTGCCCTAGAAAGAGTACACACCGGGTGCGATCTTTGCCCGGTTGCTCCCGCAGGGGGCTTTCGCCCGCTCACATCGGGGTCTTCACGGTTTATTCGACTTCCCTCTCTGAATGATGCTGGAGTTCCTGCGCGGTCTCTTCGCGTCCGACTTCATGCCGCACGGGCATTGCTACCTCTGGAAGCCCGATCTACTGTGGATGCATGCCGGCTCGGACGCTCTGATTGCCCTGGCCTATTACCTGATCCCGGTCGTCCTGATCTACTTCGTTCGGCGGCGGCGCGACCTCGCGTTCTCCTGGATGTTCACGCTCTTCAGCGTCTTCATCCTGGCCTGCGGCACCACCCACCTGCTCCAGATCTGGTCCATCTGGCACGGCACGTACTACCTCACCGGCGCGGTCAAGATCGTCACGGCGGCCGCCTCGCTCGCCACGGCGGTGCTGCTGGTCCCGCTCGTGCCCCGCGCCCTCACACTCCCGAGCCCGGGGCAACTCCAGGAGGCCCTCCAGGCCGTTCGCGTCAGCGAGGAACGCTTCCGCTCCGCCTTCGATTACGCGGCCATCGGCATGGCGCTCGTCGGCCTGGACGGCCGGTGGCTCGAAGTCAACCGTTCCCTCTGCCGGATCGTGGGCTACTCCGAAGCGGAGCTGCTGGAGCGCTCCTTCCAGGACCTGACCCACCCGGACGACCTCGACGCCGACCTCGGCCACATGGAGCGCATGCTGGCCGGCACCATCGAGACGTACCAGATGGAGAAGCGCTATTTCCACAAGGAAGGGCACGTCGTCTGGGTGCTGCTCAACGTCTCGGCCGTGCACGACGACGAGGGCCGCGTGACCACCTTCATCTCGCAGATCCAGGATATCACCGCGCGCAAGCGGGCAGAACAGGCCCTCGCCGAGCGGGCCGACGAGCTGCACCGCGCCTACGAGCAACTTCGCGAGGCCGAGCAGGCCAAGAATGCGTTCTTCGCGAACGTGTCGCACGAGCTCCGCACCCCGCTGACGCTCATCCTCGCCCCGCTCGAATCCCTCCTCGCCGATGCGGCCCTCGGGGCGCCCTGGCGCGAGCGTCTCCAGATCGTGCACAACAATGCGGCACGCCTGCTCCAGATGGTCACGGGCCTGCTGGACTTCTCGCGCATCGAAGCCGGCCAGACCGAGATCCACCGCCGCCCCCTCGACGTCGTCGCAGTCACCCGGGCCCTGCTCGACGACTTCGAACCGGTGATGGACCGGAAGGATCTGGCATTACGGTTCGACGCCGACGCCGTCCCGGAGCGCGTCTCGATGGACCGCTACATGTACGAACGAATCGTCTCGAACCTGCTCTCGAACGCGGTCAAGTTTACTCCGCCCGGGGGCAGCCTCCGGGTGCGGCTGGCATGGCGGAGCGGCCGCCTCGCGCTCGACGTCGCCGACACCGGCATCGGGATCGATCCGGCCCACCAGGAGCAGATCTTCGAGAAGTTTCGGCAGGCTGAGGCGGCGGCGACGCGGCGCTTCGAGGGCGCCGGGCTGGGGCTGGCGCTCGTCCGCGAGTTCGCGGAGCGGCTCGGCGGCTCGGCGCGCGTGGCGAGCACGCCGGGGGAAGGGAGCACGTTCACGGTCGAGGTCGCCGCGCCGCGCGAAGACGCGGTGGAGGAGGTGCCTGCGGACGATCTTTCCGCCCCGGTAGGCCCGCCGGCCACTATGCCCGTGGCGCGCCCGGCTCCGGCCCCCTACGCCCCGATGAACGGGGCGACCGCCCCCGACGAAGAGACGCCGGGACGCCCCCTCGTGGTGGTGGCCGAGGACAACCCGGAGCTGGCCGCCTACATCCGGGAGCTGCTGCGCGATACGTGCCGCGTGCTCCTCGCGCCGGACGGCGCGGCGGCGTGGGCGCTCATCCCCCGCGAGCGCCCGGCCCTGATCCTCACCGACGGGATTATGCCCGAGCACGACGGCCTCGCCCGCTGCCGACGCATCAAAGCCAACCCGGAGACCGCCTCGACGCCCGTGGTGCTGCTGACGGCCCTGACGAACCGCGAGGCACTCCTGCGGGGCTGGGAGGCCGGCGCCGACGAATACCTCTACAAACCGTTCCACCCGCGCGAGCTCGTCACGCGCGTCCGCACCATGCTGGAGCTGGCCCGTGCGCGCAGCGAGCGCGAAAACGTGCTGATCACCCTCCACGAAGAGCTGGAGCGGCGCGTGGAGCGGCGCACCGCCGACCTCGCCGCCGCGCGCGACCGCGCCGAGGAGATCGCCCGCCTCAAGACCATGCTGCTCGCGAACATGAGCCACGAGATCCGGACGCCGCTGACCAGCATCATCGGCTTCTCGACCGTGCTGGGCCGCGAAGTCGAGGGCCGCCACGGCGAGTTCGCGCGCCTCATCGAAACCAGCGCGCGCCGCCTCGCAGACACCCTCGAATCCGTACTCACGCTCGCCAAGATCGAGTCGGACCGATACCCGCTCACGCTGGAGCCCGTGGATCTGCGGCACGAAGCTTGCGAGGCGGTAGAGCTGTTTAGGACCGAGGCCGAACGCAAGGGGCTCACCCTGTCCTGCTGCAGCGAAACGGACGCCGGCCCCGATCCCGTCCTGCCCCTCGACCGGGGGGCGCTGGGTAGCATCTTACATAACCTGATTTCCAACGCAGTGAAGTTTACGGAGAACGGACACGTCCACGTCACCACCGGCGGCGATGCCGAGGAAGTCTTCGTCCGCGTCGAAGATACCGGCATCGGGTTCGACCCCGCAGAGGCCCCTCTCCTCTTCGGGGAGTTCGTGCAGGCCAGCCAGGGGACGCGCCGCAGCCACGAGGGCGTCGGCCTCGGCCTCGCCATCACCCACCGCCTCGTCGATCTGATGAACGGCACGATCACGGCCGAGAGCACGCCCGGCCAGGGCTCCGCCTTCACCGTCCGGTTCAGCCGCACGGGGGTCCTCGCCAGCCTGGATGCCGAGCCGGAGGCCGACGCGGCCTCCGCCCCGCTGCTCCAGGACCGAGCGGCGCGCCCCCGCGTCCTCGTCGCCGAAGACAACGAGCAGGCGGCGCTCCTCGTCGCCTACCTGCTCGAAGAGGAATTCGACGTGACGGTCGTCAGCTCGGCCGAGCAGGCGCTGGCCGTCGGGGCGGCGCACGAGTTCGACCTGCTGCTGCTCGACATCAACCTGGGCAGCGACCGCGACGGCGTGGACGTGCTGCGCCACCTCCGCACCCACGCCCAGCACGCCGAGACGCCGGCCGTCGCCGTGACGGCCTACGGGCTCCCCGGCGACCGCCAGCGGTTCCTCAGCGTCGGGTTCGACGCGTACCTGGGCAAGCCCTATCCGCCCGAAGACCTCATCGAGCTGGCGCACCGCCTGACGGCGGCCTGACCCGGGGCGGCCCCGCCCGCCGCCTTTTTGCGCCATCTTCGCTCGCGCGGGCGCGAGCGGCGGCACGGATCGAGGGATCACGCGTCTAAGGGGGTCGGCGTGCGCGCCGGCCTCCCTCGACGACGTTTTCCTTCGATCCGAACGATGCCCAGGACCTCCGAGCAGATCCGCCAGGACTTCCTCGACTTCTTCCGCGAGCGCGGCCACGAGATCGTGCCGAGCGCCTCGCTGGTACCCCACGGCGACCCCACGCTGCTGTTCACGAACGCCGGGATGAACCAGTTCAAGGACGTCTTCCTCGGCACGGGAAGCCGCCCCTACGACCGCGCCGCCGACACTCAGAAGTGCCTCCGCGTCTCCGGCAAGCACAACGACCTCGAAGAAGTCGGGCGCGACACGTACCACCACACCTTCTTCGAGATGCTCGGCAACTGGAGCTTCGGCGACTACTTCAAGCGCGAAGCCATCCGCTGGGCGTGGGAGCTGCTCACCGACGTCTGGGGGCTCGCCCCGGACCGCCTCTACGCCACCGTCCACGAAGGCGACGAGCGGCTCGGGCTGGACGCGGACACCGAGGCCGCCGACCTCTGGACCAGCGAGACCGGCATCGACCCGGACCACGTCCTCTTCTGCGGCTCCAAGGACAACTTCTGGATGATGGGCGACACCGGCCCCTGCGGCCCGTGCTCTGAGATCCACGTGGACCTCCGGAGCGATGAGGAGCGCGCCGCCACGCCCGGCCGCGACCTCGTCAACCGGGACGACCC
>JAWWAN010000358.1:0-4634 GCA_033721675.1 Rhodothermales bacterium
AGGACCACGCTGGGTGCTGTCGTACCCTGAGGCCTGGCAGAAAAAAGCCGCGCCCTCCCTGATGGCTCGGGGAGGGCGCGGCGGGGAGCGTGCCAGGGGCGGCGCTAGCGCACCAGCACGATGCGCTTCGTCTCTAAGAACGTCTCGCCGACGGCCTGGATGAAGTACGGGCCGCTGGGGTGAGCCGCCGCGTCGAAGACGAGCGGATGCGCCCGGCCGGCCTCCATCGTCCCCTCGTAGAGAGTCGCCACGCGGCGGCCCAGCATGTCGAAGACCAGCACCTGGACGCGCTGTGCCTCGCGTACGGCCAGCGTCACCGTCGTGGAGCGGTTGAACGGGTTCGGATAGGGAGAGGCGAAGAGCAGCTCCCCCGGCACCTCGACGAACGCGTCGACGCCCTCTTCAGAGGCGGCCGAGACGAGCTGGCCGAAGATCGCGTGCGCGTCGCCGCCGAGCGCGTCGTCGCTGCCAGACCAGAGGGTGAGGAAGGTGCCGTCGGGGCCGTGCACCACGGCGGGATGCAGGGCGGCGTAGCCGGTGTGGCCGTCCGGCCCCATATCGCTCAGGCGGACGGCGGGCGCGTCGTCGAGGCGGGTGCGGTGGTCGCCCGGGAGGGCACGCGCGAAGAGCTCATGCTCGCCCTCGACGAGCGGGGCCGCGCTGTCGTCGCCGCGCCACAGCACGAGGAAGACGCCGGCGTCCGGGCTGAAGGCCACGGTCGGGGCGGCGGCGGCGAATCGGGCGTCTTTGTCGTCGCCCATCGTGCTGATCCGGAAGTCGTCGGCACCGAGGGGCTTGCCGGTGGCGGCGTCGAGCCGCTGGCCGAAGACCTCGAACTCGCCGGCGGCGAGGCCGGCGGCGTCGTCGGAGCCGAGCCAGACGACGAGGTAGGCATCGGCCGTCTCGTTGAAGGCCACGGCCGGGCGGTGCGCGCCGAAGGCCGGGTCGTCGTCGTCGCGGCCCATCGCGCTGAGGCGGAGGGCGTCGTCGAGCGCCTCGCCGGTGGCGGCGTCGAGCCGCCGCCCGAAGACCTCGAAGGCGCCGTCCACCACGGGGTCTCCTTCCCAGACGACGAAGAAGGCGCCGCGCGCCGGATCCGCCGCGACGGCCGGGTGGTGCGCGTCGAACGCCGGGTCGCCGTCCGGCCCCGTCGTGCTGAGGCGGAGGACGTCGCCGGCGGGCACACCCGCGGCGTCGAGCCGCTGGCCGAAGATCTCCGCTGCGCCGGGGGCGTCCGCTTCTACCCCGCGCCAGACGGTGAGGTAGTGGCCGTGCCGGCGGTCGTAGGCGACGGCCGGTTGCGTCGCGGGGGCCTCGGCGATCTGGAGCGGAGCGCCGAGCGCCTCGCCGGTGGCGGCGCCGAGCCGCTGGCCGAGGATCTCCGCTGCGCCGTCGGCGGCGGCCGTCCAGACGACGAGATATTCGTGGGCGGCCGGGTTGTAGACGGCGGCGGGTGTCAGGGCGGCGGCGGCCGCGTCATCGCCTCCGGGGCTCACGCGGAAGGCCGGGCCGGTGGCCTCGCCCGTGGTGGCGTCGAGCCGCTGGCCGAAGATCGCGAGGGCACCGGCGTCGGGGGCGGCCCAGACGACGAGGTATTCCTGATCGGTGAAGTTATACGCCGACGCCGGCGTCCGCGCGCCGGTGGCGAGGGCACCGTCGCGCTCTACGTGGGAGATGCGGAAATCATTCGGGCCGGTCTCGGCGAGCCGCGCCGCCGTCTGGGCCCCGGCCCGGGGCGGTAGCAGCAGCAGCGCGGCCAGGGCCAGCACAAGCGTAGAAAAAGTCTTCATAGCGCATCGCTCCTCTGGTGAAGCAGCAGGATCGGACGAGGGAACCGGGCAGGCCGGCGGCTACTCGTCGCGCGGGAGCACGAGGGCTTCGAGGGCTTCGAGCCGCTCGAGGAGCTGCGCGTTCTGGGCTTCGAGCGTCGCGATGCGGTCCGCCTGCGCCTGGTTCTGCTGCGCGAGGGCCTGCACGGCGGCGAGGGCCACGCCGTTCGCGTCGAGCGGGGCGAGGTGCTCGTCGTCGGCGCCCAGCCCGAAGGCGGCGTAGAAGTCTTGCGCCACCGGGCCCATGTGCCGGACGGCCGGGTCGTCGGTCCGGTAGTTCCACGTGGTGATGGGCAGCCGGGCGAGGCGCTGCAGGACGTCCTGGACGTCGACGGCCTCGAAGTTTTCTTTCAGGAGGACGCTGGACGCCTCGGTGAGCAGGCCGCCGATCTCGACGTTCCCGTTCGCGTCGAGCACGAAGATGGTGCGTGCGTCCTCGGCGCCGGGGTTCGCCACCACGTGCAGACGCCCGGCCGGCGCCTCGGTGCCCACGCCGATGTCGCCGTCGCCGGCGACGAAGACGCTGTTGAGGGGCGCGCCGGCCTGGACCTGCAGGGAGCCCGCCGAGCCGACAATCTTGCCGGCTTCGGCCTCGACCGCCCCGGGGCCCGCCTGGTCGCCCGGCTCGGCGACGCGGCGCTGGGAGCAGTCGTCGAAGTCACATCCCTTCCAGACGTCCGTCGTTCCGGTCTGTTCGACCTGGGTAGGCGCACCGCGCTGGCTGCGGTCGGCAGCAGAGCGGCCGTTCTCGTCGGCTCCCTGAGCCTGGGCCAGGGCCGGCATGGCGCTGAGGAGAGCGAGGCAGCAGAGCCCGAGCAGAAGCGCCGCGAGGCGGGCATACCGGGGAGCGTTCATAGTCATTATTGGCCTCCGTGGATGAGAGAATGGCAACAGGCAGTGAACAGAGCAGGTCCTCGGCGCGCGGGGGGCGCGGTACGGCGGGGCACCGCCGCCGAGAGGGGCTCGGGCGATTCACAGAATGTACTCATCGCCCGACGCATGGGCAACACGCACCCCGGCGGGACTGCCGAGAGCCCCGCCGGGCCGTGCGATTTATTTCATCAGCAGCATGGATCCGGTCAGGGCGCCCGCCGGCGTCTCGAGCCGGTAGAGATACCACCCGCTCGGCAGGCTTCCGGCCTCGAACGAGACCGCGTGCATCCCGGCCTCCACGCGCCCGTCCACGAGCCGCTCGACCTCGCGGCCCAACACGTCGTAGACGACGAGGCGGACGAAGGCGGCCTCGGGCACGCCGAAGCGGATCGTCGTCGCCGGGTTGAACGGGTTCGGGTAGTTGGGTTCGAGCACGAACGCCTCCGGGACGGCCTCGCCGGCGGGTTCCAGGCCCGCCTCGGCGGCGCCTTCAGCGTCTGTCACGGAAGCGCGGGCGCCGTCCGCCGTGTTTGTGCGGCGCGGCGGCTCTTCGCCCGGCGGATCCTCCCCCGGCAGGTCGTCGTAGCGCGGCGGCAGCGTCACCACGAACGGGCAGCCCTCGACGGTGTAGGCCGGGCCGTCATCGACGGCCGTGCCTTTCTTGTCGTGGGGCACCTGGATGGGGAACGCGCTCGCCCCCACGTTGCCGCTGGCGTCGGCCACGGCCAGGTTGAGCGTGTAGACGCGCCCGTTGCCGCCGCCCTGCCGTTCCTTGCGGACGCTGACCTCCTGGCAGCCCGGCGCGATGACGATGTCGTCGAGCGTGCTGCCATCGCCGGTGCCCGGCGCGTCTTCCGGTTCGTCGCTACTGGCCGAGCTGATCACCACGGCCTCGGGTGCTACGGCGAGGTCGCAGGCGTCGGTAGCGTCGCTGACGACCTCGGCCAGGGAGACGTCGAAATACTTGTGGTTGGGGGGCCAGATGATCAGCGTCGAGTCGAGCACGATGACCCCTGCGGTTTCGATCACGGGCGGCGTGGTGTCCACCACCTCGACGGTGCGCGTGGCCGTGGTCGTCTGGCCGAACGAATCGGCGGCGGTGTAGGTGATCGTGTAGAGCCCCGGCGTGCTCGCATCGACGGTGCCCGCGATCTCGACCGCCACCTCGCCCTCGCAGGCGTCGACGGCCGTGGCGCCGGGCTCCTCGTAGCCATCCACCGCGCATTCGAGCGTCATCTCGGCCTCGCCGTTGAGGGTGATCACGGGCGGCGACGTATCGACGACGGTGACGGCGACGGAGTCGGAATCGGTCTCGCCGTCCTCGTCGAGGATGGTCAGCTCGATGTCGTGCGTGCCGAGGTCGAGGAGGACGGTCGGCATCTCGCCGGTGGCCGTCAGCGTGCTGTCACGGACCCACGTGAACGAGAGGGCGTCGCCGTCGGGGTCGAACGAGCCGGAGCCGTCGAGCGTGACGGGCGTGCCGGTGGGGGCGGTGCACTCGGCGGTCTGGTCCGGGCCGGCATCGGCCACGGCATCGTTGTCGTCGCAGGCATCGCCCTCGCCGTCGCCGTCGAAGTCTTCCTGTCCGGGGTTGGGGTCGAGCGGGCAGTTGTCGCGCGAGTCGGTCCGGCCGTCGCCGTCGTCGTCGTCGTCGCAGGCGTCGCCCAGCCCGTCGCCGTCGGTGTCGGTCTGCGCCGGGTTGGGATCGTTCGGGCAGTTGTCGTCGTTGTCGTCGGTGCCGTCGCCGTCCGCGTCGCCCTCGCAGGCATCGCCGATGCCGTCGCCGTCCGCGTCCGCCTGATCGGCGTTGGCCACGAGCCGGCAGTTGTCGCCTTCGTCGGGAACGCCGTCGCCGTCGTCGTCGTCGTCGCAGGCGTCGCCCTGCCCCACGCCGACGGAGTCCACCGGGGCGACCTAGTCAGAGAGGGGGCA
>JAWWAN010000359.1:0-4634 GCA_033721675.1 Rhodothermales bacterium
CTTCATCTCGCGGAGGGCCGGCAGGCGGATCTGGACGAGCGTGCACTCGGTGGCGGTGCGGGCCGTCACGGACTGGGGCCACCCGTTGAGCGCGCCGATCTCGCCGAAGACGTCGCCGGGGCCGAGGCGGAGGCGCTCGCCGCGCGGCAGGTCGAAGTCCATCGCGGAGAGGTAGGTGACGCTCTGGTCCGCCTGCGGCTGCTGCCGCGCGATCTGCTCCATGAAGGTCGTCCGCGCGGTGTCTCCGTTGGCCAGGGGCGCGTCCGGGTGCAGCGCCACGCGCGAGGCGTCGAAGATGGGGCGGGCGCCGGAAGACCCCAGGTCACGCGCGAGGAAGACGTCCACGTCGCCCTCCCCGATGTAGAAGGCGAGGTCGAGGTAGCTGCCTTCCTCGAACAGCACGGCGCCGGCCTTCCAGGTGGCGACGGCCACGTCTGGGATGATTTTGAGCAGGAAGCGGTCGTCGTAGTCCTGGAAGACGGGGTACCGCCGCAGGGCCTCGGGCGTGAGATTCTCGGAGAGGCGCACGATGCCCGTGTTGGAGCCGTAGGACGACCACCGGTCCTCGTAGAGACGGCGTCGTTCCCGGGCAGCGGCGTCGGTCTGTGCGGCGGGTGCGTCCATCTAGTTCTGTCCCTGCGCGGCCCGGTAGAGGGCTTCGAGGCGGCGCTTGATGAGCAGGAGGAGGTCGGGCGTGGCGGTGCTGTCCGTGACGGCGGGGAGGGGCGCGAGGCCCAGCCCGCCGGCCGCCTCGGCGCCGCCCGTGCCGGGCGTTCCGGTGGGGCGCGGCGTGGTGCGCTCGGCGACGGTGACGTTCGCCGGCAGGGGGCGGCTGCCGGTGGCGCGGCCGTAGGCGGCGTTCAGCGCATCATCGCCGAGCACAGGCTCCTGCCAGTGCTGGACGAGCGCGTTGCGCGAGGCGAGGTCGAAGCCCTGCCCGGCGGGATGGCCGGCCGAGAGCAGGCGCTCGTCGGTGATGTGATGGCACGAGGCGCAGTTCTGGGCGCGGGCGTCGGCCCGTTCGAGGGGTTTCATGCCGAGCGAGGCGCCCTGCGCGTAGCCGTCGCCGGACTGGTGCTGGTACTGGTAGCCGCTGCCGGCGCCGTGGCAGCTCTCGCATGAGACGCCGTCCGAGACGGGCCGGCTCTCCTCACCGCTGACGACGGTGCCGTGGCAGCTCATGCAGATCTGGTCGCCGCGTTTCATCTCGTCCGCGCTCAGGCCGTAGGCCGTGGCGATCCGGGTGGAGGCGGCGGTCTCGCGCAGCAGGATCGCGGCCGTCCCGAAGTGGGCGTCGCCGTTCCACCACTGGATCTTGTCGTTGTGGCAGCTACAGCCGGCCGAGGGGCCGAGCGTGCGGTATCGATCGGCCGCGTGCCACGCGGGGCGGCTGCGCCTCGCGCCGGTCACGTTCGGGGCGGCGGTAGGCGGCGCGGCATCAGCGGGTGCAGCACCGCCCGGCGGGGTGGTGAGATCGGCGGGTTCAGAAGATGGCGGAGCCGGGTCTGCGGCGGACGCGGCATCGTCGGCGGGCGAGGTGCTCGGGCCGGGGCGGTCGTCAGCGGGCGCACCGGAGACGCGGGTCGGGCCGGGCGGTGCGGCGGTGCCGGCGGCGCGGGCGGGCGCGGCGGCGGAGACGGGCGGGCGCGGCGGCGCACCCGGCAGCAGGGGGTCCAGGGCGGCGAGGGCGGCGCCGTCGGCCTCGCGGCCGAAGAGGCGGGTGAGGTCGCGGATGCGGTCGGCGGCGGCCGTCAGGCGGGCGCCCTGCCCGTAGGCCAGCGGCACGCCGGCGGCGACGCCGAGGATGGCGCGGAACTCGGGCACGCCGGCGGCCTCGGCGATGGCTTCGAGGGTGCGGCGGGCATCCTTGGCGCGCTGCTCCATGGCCTTCGCGTAGACGCCGGGCTCGGTGGCGGCGGCCAGCGCGCGCAGGCTGTACTCGAAGTCGAGGGCCTGGCCGAGGGCGTAGAGCACGCGGCGATGCGCTGCCGAGAAGGCCCGGTTGCCGGCGTCTTCCCCCCATTGCGCCGGGAGGAAGTTGTGGCGCACGGCATCGGCCCAGGTGAGCAGCTCGATAGAACTGCCGCTCGGATGGCCGCCCACGTTGACCAGCTCCTCGTCCGGCACCGTATGGCACTCGAAGCAGTTGGCCGTGACGGCGTAGGGATCGGACGAAGGGCGCAGCATCCCGCCCTGCACGCTCCTCTGGATGCGCGCCCGCCGATGCTCGTCCGGCTCGGTGGCGCGCGTGAAGTCGCCGTAGTCCTTGTGGGCGAAGAGCCAGTCGCGGGCGGCGCCGTGGCAGCTCTCGCACGAGACGCCCGCGATGGCGCGGGTCTCCGCCCCCTGCATCACGGCCGTATAGTGGCAGCGCAGGCACCGGCTGTCTTCCCGGATGGCGCCGCCGCCGAGGCGGTCCCGGATGGCACGGGCCTCGGCCGACGTGTGCAGATCCGCGAAGCCGGTGGCGTGGGGCGTCGAGGCCCAGACGGCGGCCTCCTGCGTGTGGCAGTCGCCGCACGGCACGGAGGGGTCCTGCGGCGAGGCGACGATCTTCACGGGGTCGGTGCGCAGGAAGGCGGACTCCTGTGGGGCCTCTTGCGGTGCCAGCCACGGCAGCGCCAGGCCCAGCCCCACCAGGGCGGTGGGCATCCACAGCCAGGACCAGCGATGACGCGGGGTGCGCATGGCGATAGGTGTACGAACGATAGCGGGGGGCGCGTGCGCCTCAACGACGACGGGCGACAGACGACAGCCCTTCCGGCCCGTACTGCCATCGTCCGTCGCCCATCGTTTCGAGGTCCGGCCTGCGGGGCGCCTGCGGCCGGAGCCTACTGGCTGCCGGACGAGGCCGGCCGGGGGTCGCCGAGCACGACGGCGCCGTCGTCGGTGACGAAGTAGAGCTGGCCCGTGGCGCTGGACCGCAGCAGGCGGTCCCGGTATTCGGGCCGGAGCGGCTGCGAGCCCAGCCGGCCCATCACGCCGATCTGGTTGCCAGACTCGTCCACCACGCGGTCGCGGCTGGTGCCCTCGCCCACGGCCAGCGCCGGCCCCTTCGTCGGGTACGTGGCGACGAGCTGCGGCACGGGGCGCGGCGAGAAGCCGAGGTGGCCGGGCGTGTCTGGCGGGCCGACGAGGCGGATCACGCGGAGGCCATTGCGCCCGTCGGCCACGAAGGCGAAGACGCTCGCGTTGACCGCGCCGGTGGTGACGGCGTTGGCGTCGTTGATCTGCCCCCCGGCGCTGAAGGTCTCGACGAGCTGCGGGCGCTCGGGGTTCTGGATGTCGATGATGGCGAGGCCCTCCGTGCCGGCGGCGGCGTAGAGGTAGGTGCGCACCGGCCACACGCCGCGCGCGTCGCCCAGCCGGACGAGGCCGGGCGTGGGCTGCGGCTGCTCGGGCTGCGTCACGTCGATCACCTTGACGCCGTCGGCGTCGGCCACGAAGGCGTAGCGGAACTGGATCGCCACGGCGCGCCCGCCGTTGACCGTCGGCGCCGCCACCGTCGCGCGGAGTTGCGGCGCGCGGGGGTTGGACACGTCGATCACGTGGAGCCCGCTCGTCTCGCTGACGAGGTAGGCGTAGTTGCCGGCGACGCGCAGGTCTACGGCGCCGGTGAGCTGTCCGTTGGGGTTGTACGTCGTCGTCCGCCGCAGGAAGTTGTTCTCCGGGTTGGCGTCGATGAGGGTGTGCACGTCCACCACGATCAGGCCCTCCTCGCGGTCGGCCACGAAGGCGTAGCGGAAGAGGTCCTCGACGGGCCGTTCGAGGTTCTCCGGGAGCTGCTCGCGCGTGCCGTCGAGCGGGACCATGCTGGGCAGGGCCACGGCCGTGGCGTAGCGCGTGTTGACGGCGAGGCGCTCGGCGAGGGGGCTGTTCTGGGAGAGCACGAGCCGCTGCGCCTCGTTCTTGTTGCCGATGTTGGCGCGGTCGATGACGCGGAGGCCGGCGCGGCCGTCGGCCACGAGCACGTATTCGCCCCGGGCGGCCACGCCGCGCGCATCCCGCGTGTCGATGCCGTGAGCCGTCGTGAGGCGGCGGCCGCCGGCCTCATGCGCGCGGTAGGACTCCGGGTGGAGGATGCGGTGGAGGTAGCTCCCGATGATCGGTTGCGGTTCGAAGCCCTCGCTCACCTGCACGGCCTGCACGCCCCTGCGGCCCGTGGCCACGTACGTGTACTCGCCCATGTAGTTGAGGAAGTTGGTGCCCTGGCCCAGCAGCGACCCCATCCACGCGTTGTTCGTGTTGTCCGCAGCCAGGTGGCAATCCGTGCACGCCTTGGTCTCCTGGGCGCGGACCGTATGCGGGACGTTGGGCGAGAAGGCGTAGCCGGAGTAGCCGGCCGCCGAGATCGTGGGCTGCTGGTGGACGAGCGTCTGCCGGTTGCGGGCCGTCACGGTCGCCGTCACGGCCGAGGCCGAGCGGATGGGCGCGAACTTGTTGCCCTCGGAGTTGGCGTTGATGCCGATCAGGAAGTTGTCCGAGCGGAGCACCTGCGGGTTGTAGTAGACCTGGCCCCGGCTTTCCTGCCCCTCGTAGTGCTTGGCATCCATGCGGTCGTTGACTTCCAGCGGCAGGTGGCAGCCGTAGCAGCCGGTGTTCCAGGCGCTGTGGCAGGTGTAGCACTCCACGGC
>JAWWAN010000360.1:0-4625 GCA_033721675.1 Rhodothermales bacterium
CATCGCCGGCGCCACGGGCTCGGGCAAGTCGGTCGGCGTCAACGCCATCATCACGGGCCTGCTCTACGCGTGCCATCCCTCGGCGCTCAAGTTCGTGATGATCGACCCCAAGAAGATCGAGCTGCAGCAGTACCGCGAGCTGATGGACCACTACCTCGCCCTCCCCGAGGACGGCGAGGACGCCATCATCACCGACTTCAACGACGCCCTGGGCGTGCTCAAGAGCTGCGAGCGCGAGATGGAGCGGCGGTACGACCTGCTCTCCACCGCGAGCGTCCGCAGCATCCGCGACTACAACAAGAAGATCCAGCAGGGGCGGCTGGAGGGCGACCACCGCCCCCTCCCCTACGTGGTCGTGATCGTGGACGAGCTGGCCGACCTGATGATGACCGCCGGCAAGGAGATCGAGGGGCCGATTGCGCGGCTGGCGCAGATGGCGCGGGCGGTGGGCATCCACCTCGTCCTCGCCACGCAGCGCCCGTCCGTGGACGTCATCACCGGCCTCATCAAGGCCAACTTCCCCTCGCGCATGGCCTACCAGGTGGCCTCCAAGATCGACTCGCGCACGATCCTCGACGGGAACGGCGCCGAGGGGCTGGTGGGCAACGGCGACCTCCTCTACATGAGCGGCAGCCGGATTCTGCGCCTCCAGGGGCCGTTCGTCTCCGTCGACGAGGTGGACCGGCTCATGGAGTTCATCCGCGAGCAGCCCGGGCCGGGCCCCTTCATGCTCCCGCCGGCCGAGGCCACCGAGCCCGCCGACGCGACGGCCGACGCCCTCGGCATGGACGACATCGACGACCTCTTCGAGGAGGCGGCCCGCATCATCGTCCGCAGCCAGCAGGGGTCCGTCTCGCTCCTCCAGCGCAAGCTCTCCGTCGGGTACACGCGGGCGGCGCGCATCGTGGACCAGCTCGAAGAGGCCGGCATCGTGGGGCCGTTCGTCGGCTCCAAGGCGCGCGAGGTGCTCGTCACGGACGAGATGCAGCTCGACGCCCTCCTCAACACGGCCGAGGGCGAGGAGTAGCCCGGCCTTCGCGTCAAGTACCACAACGGCCGGCGCCGCTCCGCCCGCAGCACCCCCATGCTGTGCGTCCCCTCCCCACGAGCGTTGCGCGGCGGGCTCCGCGCCTAAGCCACCAGGGCGATTCAGCGGGGTCTTGGGCAGAATTCTGCCGAGGGTTTATGAGGAAACAGTATCACCTGCGCCCCTCCCCCCGTGGTCTCCTGGCCTGGGACGTCGACCGGCTGCTGGAGCATGCCGCGGGGCTGCCTGTTCGGGAGGTCCCCATCGCTGCGATCCAGGAACTCGACGAGCCGTACTGGTTCGGCAGTGAGGAGGACCGGCCGACGTGCCGCGCCGTCGCGGACCACGCACGCCTGATCGCCGACGCCGACCTCCGGTATCCGATCCTTCTTTCTGCTGACGGGCGGGTGATGGACGGCATGCACCGCGTGGCCCGCGCCTACCTGGAAGGCCGCTCCACGATCCAAGCCCTGCAATTCGAGGAAGATCCGGTGCCCGACTTCGTGGGCGTCCCACCCGACGCGCTCCCCTACGACGACGCTTCGGCATGATCCGCCTCCGGGGCGAACCCGGAGCGGAGCAACCCATAGAATAAAGATCCGGCGCGCCGCCCTGGCGCCCGCGCCGCCCGACGTCTCATCAACGGTATACCCTGCATATGAATTTCGTCAACCTGACGCCTCACACCACCGAAGTCCTCGACGCCGACGGCGAGACCATCACGACTGTCAAGCCTTCCGGCATCGTGGGCCTCGCGGCGGGCGACCCGCCGGACCTGCTCAACGTGCCCGAGCCCGAGGACGGCACGGTCTACATCGTCCTCCCCGCCCTCACCGAGGCTGACGGCCGCGACGACCTCGTGGCCGTCGAGATCGAGGATGCCCAGCGCTCGCGGCGCGGCAACGTCCAGCGCCACGTCTGCCACTGGACCGGCACGCCGGCCTGAGGCCCTCCGCGCGCTCCATTTCGCACGCCTTTCGCAGACCGGCGGCGCCCGTACGGCTATCTTGGACGCGCTCCCGATGCGTTCACCCGACCCCGTACCCGCGCCGATGCCCGACGCGTTCCCGACCCTCGGCATCCTCGGCGGCGGCCAGCTCGGGCGGATGACGGCGATGGCAGCCCTCCGCATGGGCGTCGGCGTCCGTTTCCTCGCCCCGAAGCCCGCCGGCCCGATGGCCGACTTCGGCACCCAGACCGTGGCGGACTGGACCGACCCCGCCGTCCTGCGCGCCTTCGCCGAGGGCTGCGCGGCCGTCACCGTCGAGAGCGAGTGGGCGCCCGCCGACCGCCTCGCCGACGTCCTGCCCGAGGGCACCGCGCTCCGCCCGCAGCCCGAGACGCTCCTCCGCATCCGCCACAAGGGCGTCCAGAAGAAGACGCTCCACGCCGCCGCCCTGCCCGTGCCCGACTTCGCGCCGTCCGCCACGCTGGACGACGCCCTCGGCGCCGCGCACCACTTCGGCTATCCCGTGCTGCTCAAGCAGTACGAAGGCTCGTACGACGGCTACGGAAACGCCACGGTCCACTCCCCGGATGAGCTGCGCGCGGCCTGGCCCGACCTCGCGGCCTCAGACGGGCTGCTCGTCGAGGCGTTCGTGCCGTTCGTGCGCGAGCTGGCGGTGCTCGTAGCACGGCGGCCCGGCGGCGAGTCCGCCACCTACCCCGTCGTCTACACCGAGCAGCGGGACCATCGCTGCCACGCCGTCGTGGTGCCGGCCGGGATCGCGCCCGACGTCGAGGCCGAGGCGCAGCGCGTGGCGCGGGCGGCGGTGGAGGCCGTCGGTGGGCTCGGCATCACGGGCGTCGAGCTGTTCGAGCTGGAGGACGGGCGCGTGCTGGTCAACGAGCTGGCGCCGCGCCCGCACAACACGGGGCACTACACCATCGAGGCGTGCCACACCTCCCAGTTCGAGAACCACGTCCGCGCCGTGCTGGACCTCCCGCTCGGCTCGCCGGCACTCCGCGTGCCCGCCGCCGCGATGGTCAACATCCTGGGGCACCGGGCGGGGACGCCGCAGGCGCGGGGTTACGCCGAGGCGCTCGCCGTGGAGGGCGCGGCCGTGCACCTCTACGGCAAGCACGAGGTGCGCCCGCGCCGCAAGATGGGCCACGTCACCGTCACCGCCGCCGACCCCGCCGCCGCCCGCCGCCGCGCCGAGCACGCCGCCGGCCTGATCCGGCTCTGAACGCTCCATGGAAGATTACGCGCCGGGTGGACGCCCCCTTGCCTTTCGATCCTCGATCCTCCATTTTCGACCCTCGGAGACCCCGGCCCTACGAAACCGTCTCTCCCCGACAATCTCAGACCTATGGACGACGCACCCGCCCCGCTCGTGGGCATCGCGATGGGCAGCGAGAGCGACCTGCCGGTGATGCAGGAGGCGGCCGACGTGCTGCGCGACTTCGGCGTGCCGTTCGAGATGCGCGTGCTCTCGGCCCACCGCACGCCCCGCCGGATGTACGACTATGCCCAGACGGCCCACGGGCGCGGCCTCAAGGTGATCAGCGCCGGCGCCGGCGGCGCGGCCCACCTGCCGGGCATGATCGCCGCCTCCACCACGCTCCCCGTCCTCGGCGTGCCCGTCCCCACGCGCAAGCTCGGCGGCCTGGATTCCCTCCTGTCCATCGTCCAGATGCCCGGCGGCGTGCCCGTCGGGACGCTCGCCATCGGGGGGGCGCGCAACGCGGCCCTGCTGGCCGTGCAGATCCTCGCCACCGCCGACGCCACCCTCCAGGCCCGCCTGCTCGACCACAAGCGGGACCTCATCGAGAAGGTCGTGGCGATGGACGAGCGCGTGCGCGCGGCGGAATAGCACGGCGGCGGGTCTACCTCCCCTGTCCAGTTCCCTCGGCTCCGCTCGGGACAAGCCTTCGCACGGAGGGGGACTTGGTCTGGAAGCACTGTGCTATCCCCACACGTCCCTCCCCATGAAAAGGGGAGGACAGGAGGGGTAAACCGGTCCGGCTGCATCATTCCGGCAGGAATCCCGCCCGACCCCCCGGGGTGCCCCCGCACGGCGCGTGCGGCGGACGGTTTCAGATTCGGGATCCGGTCGGCAAAGAAAGAGGCGCTGCCGGCTGTTCGCCCGCAGCGCCTCCTGCGTGCTCATCGTAGGGGCTCGCGCTATTCTTCCAGGAACAGGTCCTGCTCGGTCTCGGCCGTGCGGCCGGCGATGTGGTCTCGGACGCGGAGGACGAGCGTGTAGAAGCCCATCTCCTGCTCGTTCGGGTCGAGGATCTGGTAGGTGGCCTCGTCCGTCTCGGTGCCGCCGCCCTGGAAGCGGATCGCCACGCCCTGCTCACCGCCGAAGATCCCCTCCGGTGCGTGTGCCAACCGGCTCGTGACGGCGTTCAGCTCCCAGGGTCGCGTCGTGTCGACCCTGAACTCGACCGAGCGCGAGGACGGTGTCTCGGATGCGGTGATCTGGTTGCGGGGGGTCGTGCGGTACGAGGGTATCCCGGCAACGGGGGGGAACCTCGGGACGGGTGAGAGCCGGCTGTGCCACGATCCCGACGACGGCGGGCGTACCGGGGTGCCGCTGTGGCACTTCCCGAACCAGGATGCCGATGGCTTCTACATGGAGCTCGGCGACCC
>JAWWAN010000361.1:0-4625 GCA_033721675.1 Rhodothermales bacterium
GCAGCGTGGTGTTGGCGAAGAGGGTGTTCGAGAAGAGGTGGTTCCAGCGGAGCGTGGCGGTCACGTTGCCCCAGTCCGCGCCGCCTGTGATTCGGTCACGGCGGGCGGGCGTGCGCGTGCGATCCACCGTCTCGACCGTCGAGCCGTAGACGTCGCGGCCGAGGTAGAGGCTGAGGTAGAGGCGGTCGCGGCGGGTGAGGGCCGCGTTGAGCTTGGCGCTGGCGTCGTAGAAGTAAGACGTCAGGCGCTGCCCGTCGGCCAGGCGGCGGTTGAGGAAGGGCCGGGCGAGGACGTCGATGTAGGTGCGGCGCGCGGAGACGATGAAGGCGGCCCGGTCCTTCCGGATCGGCCCCTGCGCGGTGAGCGAGGAGAAGACGACGCCGAGGGTGCCGTCGGCCTGGTACGCTTTCAGGTTGCCTTCCTTCATCCCCAGATCCACCACGGACGAGAGGCGGCCGCCGTAGCGGGCCGGGAAGCCGCCCTTGACGAGGCGGACGCTCTGGAGGGCGTCTGCGTTGAAGACGGAGAGGAAGCCGAAGACGTGGCTCGCGTTGTAGACCGGCGCGCCGTCGAGCAGGATGAGGTTCTGGTCCGGGCCGCCGCCACGCACGTAGAGGCCGGTCGAGCCTTCCGTGCCGCTCTGCACGCCGGGCAGCAGCTGGAGCGCCTTGATCACGTCCACCTCGCCGAGGAACGCCGGCAGCGCCTTCACCTCTTCGATGGGCAGTGCGGCGACGCTCATCTGGGTGGACGTCACGGACTCTTCGGCGCGCTCGGCGGCCACCTCCACCTCGCCCAGCCCCACCGCCGCCGGCTCCAGCTCGACGTCCAGCTCGCGGTCGGTGCGGAGCCGCAGGGCCAGGATCCGGGTGCGGTAGCCGAGGTAGGAGACGCGCACCACGACGCTGTCGGCGGGGAGCGTCAGGCTGTAGAAGCCGTACTCGTTGGTGACGGTCCCGGCGCGGAGGGGGAGCGCGTAGAGGTGGGCGCCGGGCAGGCGCTCGCCGGTCTCGGCATCGGTCACGAAGCCGCTGAGCGTGGCCCTGCGGGCCGGCGGCGGCTCCTGCGCACAGACCGGCGTAGCCCACAGGCCCCCTGCCACGACCACCACCCAGATCCAGCGCATGATGAACTCCTCTTGGAGAGAACGACTCGTGCGGACGACCGGGGACGGGAGCCTGCCCTCTCTCGCCCCGCATGCATGAGACCCCCGCAGCCGCTACACTACGGAAGGGATTCCCAAAAGGAAACAGATCCGGACCGCGCGTGCCCCCGATACCCATTGAAGCCTGCATCGCGTGCCGTAGCCCCGCGGCCGTCCGGCACTCGGCCGGGGAGGCGCACCGGGGCGGGGCGGCCCGCATCGAGCTGTGCCGCGCGCTCTCGACGGGCGGCCTCACGCCGCCGGACGACCACGTCCGCCTCGCCCGCGCCGCCTTTCCGCGCCCCGGCGTGCTGGTGATGATCCGCCCCCGCGCCGGCGGCTTCGCCTACTCCGCCCCGGAGATCGACCGGATGCGCGCCGCCATCGAGCACGCCGCCGAGGCCGGCGCCGACGGCGTCGTGCTCGGCGCCCTGAAGGCGGGCCGGATCGACGAGGCGGCGACGCGGACCCTCACGGCAACCGCCCACGAGCGGGGCCTCGCCGTCACGTTCCACCGCGCCTTCGACGCCGTCCCGGAGGCCGAAGCAGCGCTCGAGGTGCTGATGGCGATGGGCGTGGAACGCGTGCTGACGAGCGGCACCCCGTGGCACAGCGGCGCCCCCGCCCTCGACGGCCTCGACCGGCTCGCGGCGCTGATCGGGCAGGCGGAGCGGCGCATCGAGATCGTGGTGGGCGGCGGCATCGGCCCGGAGAATGCAGCCCGGGTGCTGAGCGCCCTCCCTCCCGGCCGTGTCTCGCTCCACGCCTATTCGAGCCTCGTGCGGGAGGGCCTCACCCGGGCCGACCGCGTGGCGGCGCTCGTCCGGCAGGCCCACACGCAGCCGGAGTGAACACCTCGGCCCGGTCTACAGGCTCAGCCGCAGCGCGGCCGAGGGGATGAAGGGAGCAGCGCGGCGCTCGTGCCGTCGATACGTGCCGGATGCCGCGTCGTAGCGGAGGCTCCAGTCAGTGACGTTGCCCCGATCCAGGAGATTGATGACGGAGATGCGCGCCTGTACGCCGACGCCTGCCACCGTGCGCCCATAGGCGAGCCCGGCATCCCATTGCGAGAAGACGGGCAGGCGATGAGCGGCGGGGTCCGAGAGGTCGAAGGGTGGGAAGGCCTGCGCCGAGGCGGTGGGCTCCAGGAAATCGTAATAGGCCTGCCGGAAGCCCCAGCTTCGCCCGAAGAGGCCCTGCCAGCGCACCGTCGCCGTCCAGCGCGGGCGGGGCCGCAGGTCGAGCGTGAGGTAGAGGCGGTGGGGCGCATCCCAGGGCACGGGCACGAAGGCGCCGTCGAAGCGGTTGGCGACGCGGCGGCGAGCCACGGCATATTCGTACTGTACGCCGAGGTGGAGGCGCCGGGCGGTGCGCGCCGCCGAGAGCGCCGCGCCATAAGCGTAGCCGTCGGCGCCGGTCAGCACGTCATCCGGCGTAGCGCCCTCGGCGGCGAGGCGGCCATAGTCCAGCACGAGCAGGTGGGGCTGGTGCTTGTAGTAGCTCTCGGCGCCGACCTCCCAGCCGGGCGCCGGGCGGTAGCGCACGGCGGCGGTGGCGTGGTACGCCTCGGGCGGGCGCTGCCGCCGCCCCACCGGCAGCCAGAAGCGCACGCGCGGCAACAGCGCGGCTACGTTGTAGGTAGCTACGTCGAAGGCGTGCAGGTACTGGCGGTAGAGCCCCACGGCGCCGCGCAGGGCCAGCACACCGCGCGGCCCCACCGGGCGGTCGTACTGGACGGCCAGGCGCGGCTCGGCGAAGACGGTGCTCCGGGCGGGCAGATACGTCAGCCGGATCCCGAGGGTAGCCGTCGCCCGCTCGCTGACCGCGTATCGGTCTTCGGCGAACGCGGCCGCGCGCCACCGCACGGGCCGCACCGCCTCCGGGCCGACGGGCGCGCGGCCCAGGGGATCGAGCGAGAGGATGAAGTCGCTCTCGGTGTGCGCCGCTTCGAGCGCGCCAGAGAGCGTATGCCGGGCCGAGGCCGCGAGGTCGCCCCCGAGGCGCAGACCGGCCTCGGCCACCTCGTTGAACTCCTGCGAGGTCGTCGCCCCCGGCGCCCCGGCGCGCTCGGCACTGACCGGATGCACCAGTTCATAGCCGGACCCCCACGCCTCGGCATGAAGGAAGAGGCGGCGGCCCTGCACCCATTCGTAGCGCACCTGCGCCGTGCGGTTGCGCCACCGGTACGCATCCTCGAAGGCGTCTTCTTCGGGCGTGGCGGGGGCGCCCGGCGCCTGCGGATCGGGCCGGGCCACGTCATCGACGCCGAAGATATTGGCACCGTGATAGAGCGAAACGTAGAGGCTGCGCAGCCCCCCGAAGCCGATGCGCGCGGCCCCGTGCACGTCGTCGAACCCGACCTCTACGGGGCCGATGGCGGCCTCCGGCACCGCGCCGTCGCCGGGCGCAGCCGTGGGGCTTTGCAGCGCCTCCAAGAGAAAGGGATCCGGCGCGGCCCATCGCTGGAAGAGGGCTTCGAGGCGGTGGGGTTCGTAGAGATCCCAGAGCCCCTTGCGCAGCGCCACCATCCAGACCGCCTCCACACGTTCCGGGGCGCCGGCGCGGCCGGCCCAGCGCGCGTTCAGGCTGAGCGGATCTACCTGGGCCGTCAGGCGCGGGCCGTCGCGCGGGGCGGGCGTCTGCTCCACCTCGATCACGCCGGAGAGGCCGCCGCTGTGTGCCGCGCCGTAGCCGGCTTTGCGGACGGTCACCTGCCCGGCCGCGAACGGACTGAAGGGCCCCACGAACCCGCCGTTGGGAACGGGCACGAAGACGGGCACCCCGTCCAGCAGAAACTGCTGCTCGTCCGAAGCGCCACCCTGCACGTGGACGTCCGAGAGCGCGTCGCCGAGCCGCACGCCGACGACGGCGTCGAGCGCCTGGACGACGTCCTGCGCACCCACCCCGGCCGGGGCGGCGCGCGCCTCGCCGGGGCGGCCGCTGCCGAGCGCATCGGAAGGCAGGCGTACCTCGAACGCGCTCACCACGACGGGCGCCGAGAGCACCACGCGGGGCTCCAGCGCGATGGCCACCCGCCCGTGCTCGTCGGGGCCGACGTAGATGGTGTCTGCGGCGGCGTGATACGCCACGTGGGTGACGACGAATGGGTGCGGGCCCGGCCGGAGCGCCGCGAAGGCGAAGCGCCCGTCGCGGTTCGTGGCCGCCCCGACGCCGTCGCCGGCCAGGAGCACGCTGGCGTCGGGCAGCGGCCGGCCGGTGGCGGCATCGAGCACCTGCCCGCTGAGGCTGGCATACCGGGGCGGCGCCCGGGCGTCCCGGACGAGCACGTAGGTGCCCGAGGAGAGGCGGACGTAGTCGAGCCCGGTGCCGCGCAGGATGCAGGCGAGCACGGCCTCGGCGGGCTGGCGCTCGGCACGGCAGTAGGCCGTCCGGCCGGTGATCAGCGCCGTCTCGTAGATCAGGCTCAGGCGCGTCTCCTCCAGTAGCCGCTCCAGCGCCTCGGCCAGCGGCACGCCCACCA
>JAWWAN010000362.1:0-4618 GCA_033721675.1 Rhodothermales bacterium
AGGAGCACGCCAGACCCGGCCGCTGCTACCCCTTTGCGCGGGATTCCACCGCCCCGGCACCGAGGAGGCCGGCCCGGACACGACACCGCCTGGAGCGCCCGTCCGAGTTCGTTCTTCGCTGTGCGATGCGCAGGAAACGGGCCTTCAGGGCGCGGTTTTTTTCACAGACCCGTCGTTTCCGGAACGGTTATATTGCGGAGGAGCCTGGCCGCGCGGGCCTCCCCCCACGGCTGCCGTAGAACCAATCGAGGGCGCGTCCCTCCGTCATCTTGGACCCTGACGCACCTCCGTTAGCCGTTCTCATCCTGTTCCAGCATGCGGCGCCGGCGCTCGACCCGACTGCGCTGCTCATCGAGCTGGTGGTCTTTCTGCTGCTGCTGCTGGCATCGGCGCTGTTCTCCGGCTCCGAGGTGGCGCTGTTCTCGCTCGAAGGGCCGGACCGCGAGGCCCTGGCCGAGGCCGGCGACCGCGCCAGCCGCCGCGTGCTCGCGCTGCTCGACAAGCCGCGCCAGGTGCTCATCACGATCCTGCTGATGAACACGTTCGTCAACGTGGCGGCGGCGATCCTGGCGGCATTGATGACCGGCTCGGTGGCCGGGCGGCTGGGGATGAGCGAGACGCTCGTGCTGGTGCTCGAAGTGGTGGTGCTGACGTTCGTGCTGCTCGTCGTCAGCGAGATCACGCCCAAGCTCATCGCCACGCAGCACGCCATCCGCTTCGCGCGGCGCGCCTCCGGGCCGCTGATGGTGCTGCACCGCCTCTTCTGGCCCTTTTCCAACGTGCTGGCCCGCTCGATGCGCTTCGTCCAGCGGCGCCTCCAGCCGCTGAGCCTCCAGCGCCTCTCCCCGGACGACCTCAAGGCGATGGTCGAGATCGGCGAGGCCCACGGCACCCTCGAAGTAGAAGAGCGCGAGCTGATCAACGCCGTCGTCGAGTTCGGCGACACGTCGGTGCGCGCCATCATGGTGAGCCGCGTGGACATGGTGGCGCTGCCGGTGACGGCCACGCTGCCCGAGGCCCTCGCCCTCATCCGCGACAGCGGCCACAGCCGCCTTCCCCTCTACCTGGACCACCTCGACAACGTCCTCGGCATCGTCTACGCCAAAGACCTGCTGCCCTTCCTCAGCCCCTCCAACGGCCACGCCCGCCTGGACTGGACCGGCCTCATGCGCCGCCCCATGTTCGTCCCGCTCGGCCGCAAGCTGGACGACCTGCTGAAGGACTTCCAGCGCAAGAAGACCCACCTGGCCATCGTCGTCGATGAGTACGGCGGGACGGCGGGCCTGGTCACGCTCGAGGACGTCCTCGAAGAAATCGTGGGCGACATCCGCGACGAGCACGACGAGCCCGAAGAAGCGCTCTACGAACGGCTCGACGACGCCACCTACCGCATCGATGCCCGCCTGGACCTGGACGACCTCAACGACCTCCTCGGCCTCGCGCTCGCCACGGAGACGTACGACTTCGAGACGCTCGGCGGCCTCATCTTCCACGTCACCGGCGCCATCCCGTCCGAGGGCGACGAGATCGTCTACGGCCCGCTCACGCTCCGCGTCGAGACGCTGGACAACAACCGGATCGGGCTCGTCCGCGTCACCGTGACGCCGCCCGTCGAGGAAGACGCCGCGCCGGACGCCGCCGACCGCGACGAAGAGCCGGAGTGAACCGAATGGACGGCCGAATCGCGCACGGGGCCTCTCGCATGAAGCAGGCACGGTCGCTCAGGGATTGCGGAGACCGCGCCCTCGCCGTCCGGCCCTCGGTATTCGCCGTTCGGCAGGTGATCCTCCTCTGCTTCCTCGCCGCGCCGGCCGCGATGGCCCAGCCGACGCCGGCCGCATTGCGCGCCGCCCTCCTCGCCCCGCCCGCCCAGACGCACCGCGCCGGGCCGCCCGAGGACCGGTGGTGGGCGCGCGACAAGCTCCAGCACGTCACCTTCAGCTTCCTCTGGACCGTGGGCAGCCAGTACACTCTCGTCGAGAAAATCGGGGTGGGCGAGCGCCGGGCGCTGCCGCTGGCGATGGGGTCGGCAGCGGCCGTGGGGCTCGCCAAGGAGGTCTACGACGCCCGCACCCCGCCCCACCGCCACTTCAGCCGCCGCGACCTCGCCGCCGACGCCCTCGGCATCGCCCTCGCCGCCGGCTTGATTTTGCTGTGAAGGGCCGATCTGCGGCGTGCTCTTTGCCGTTGAACGCCTGTGTGGAGGGTGGCGGCAGCGCGTGCGAGCCCGTTCGTGCGCCTCCGTTCCGCCCCTCCGGCTGTGGATAACTCGGCCGGAATCCCCTCGCTTCCCTGTGTATCTTCCGGCACGCTCGCGCCCGCCCGCCGACCCCGCCCATGCGCACGATCAAAGACCACTGCGGTATCTTCGGCATCTTCAATGCCCCGGAGGCCGCCCGCCTGACCTACTACGGCCTGCACGCCCTCCAGCACCGCGGCCAGGAGTCGTGCGGCATCGTCACGGCCACCTACGACGAGCGCAAGCAACGGCCCGTGATGCCGACGCACAAAGACTTCGGGCTGGTGCTCGACGTTTTCAAGGAGCCCGAGATCTTCGAGAGCAAGCTCCTCGGCGACGCCGCCATCGGGCACGACCGCTACTCGACGAGCGGGTCGTCGAACAACCGGGCCAACATCCAGCCGCTGCGCGTGCATTACCGCGACGGCAACATCGCCATCGCCCACAACGGCAACCTCTCGAACGCGCGCGAGCTGCGCCACGCCTTCAGCGAGCGGGGCACGCTCTTCCAGACGACTTCAGACACCGAGCTGATCCTGCACCTCGTCTCGCAGAGCCGCCGGAGCAAGCAGATCGACCAGATCCTCGACGCGCTCACCCAGCTCGAAGGCGCCTTCTCGCTCGTGCTCCTCACCGACGAGCGCCTCATCGCCGTGCGGGATCCCAACGGCTTCCGCCCCCTCGCCCTCGGCCGCCTGGACAACGCGGCGGACCCCGAGCGCGGGCCGGCCTACTGCATCGCCAGCGAGACCTGCGCCTTCGACATGATGGGCGCCACCTACGTCCGCGACGTCGAACCCGGCGAGGTGCTCATCATCGACCGGGCCGGGTGCAAGAGCGGCACGTTCGAGAGCTACCACCTGCCGCAGCGCTACGGCGTCAGCCAGTGCGTCTTCGAGTACGTCTACTTCTCCCGGCCGGACTCCAAGATCTACGGCGAGATGGTGGACAAAGTCCGCCGCAAGATCGGGAAGCAGCTCGCCCACGACGCGCCCGTGCCGGTCGTCCCGCCGGATGAGAAGCAGCCGATCGTCTTCTCCGTGCCGGACTCGTCCAACACGGCCACGCTCGGCTACGTCTCCGAGTGCCAGAAGCTCGGGTACCGGTGCCGCTTCGAGATCGGCCTGATCCGCAACCACTACGTCGGCCGCACCTTCATCGCGCCCGGCCAGGACCGCCGCGAGATGCGCGTCCGCAGCAAGTTCAACACCGTCGAGGGTCTGCTCAAGGACCGGATCGTGGTGATGGTGGACGACTCCATCGTGCGCGGCACCACCGCGCGCAACCTGGTCAAGATGGTGCGCGAGGCGGGCGCCCGCGAGGTGCACTTCCGCGTGGCCTCACCGCCGGTCATCAGCCCGTGCTTCTACGGGATGGACTTCCCCACGCGCGAGGAGCTGCTGGCCAACAAGTTCAAGCTGGCCGACGACCCGGCGAACGTGGAGGCGATGGCCGAGTGGCTGGGCGTAGACTCCCTCGCCTACCTCTCGGTGGACGGGCTGATGACGGCCGTCCGCACCTCCAATGCCAGCCCCCTCGGCTACTGCAATGCCTGCTTCACGGCGGACTATCCCGTGCCCGTGGAGATGGGCGTGACGAAGGAAGAGAACGAGTGGTGAGGAGGGAAGCTGGGGACCGGAGGCTCCCCCTGGTGGCCAGTCGCTAGTCCCCAGTCCCTAGCCCCTGCCAGGCCTTTCGGTAGCGTTCCAGGCGGGCGAGGTCGTGCTCGTCGAGCGGGCGGCCGAGGCGGCGGATGTCCATGTTGTCCTCCAGGTCGGCGCGCTTGATCTGGCGGGCGAGGGGGTTCCGGGCGGCGCGAGCCACGTAGTCTTCGTAGGATTCGCCCTCGTCCTCCCGGTGCGTGAGCGCGTCGACGGCGTCGACGACGGCGTCCGGGAAGCCTTCGTCGCGCAGCCGCTCCAGCGTCCAGCCCGAGTCTTCGACGACGTCGTGGAGGAGGGCCGCCATGCGGGCCGCGTCGGTGTGCTGGCGGTGCATCAGGCGCAGCGGGTGGAAGACGTAGGGGCGCCCGGCGCGGTCCGTCTGCCCCTGGTGCGCGTCCAGGGCGATGGCGAGTGCACGCTCCAGCAATCCGCTCTCGACGCGATCGCTGCGCGGGGCCGCTACGGGCTCGGCGGGTACCGGCGGCGGCGCGTCCTGCCCCGCCCCGTTTTCAGCCGGTGCGTCCTCAGGCTGCGCTTCGGCTGCCGGTTCTTCCGGCGCGAGTGGGGCCTCGGGCACCGGCGGCGGGGGGGGGGCGGGGGCGGGGGGGGGGGGGGGGCGGGCGCGGGGGGGGGCCGGCCCCGCCGCGCCCCCCCCCCCCGCGCCCGCGCCCCCCCCGGGCGGGCGGGGGGGCCGCACCCCACCCCCCCACCCGCC